>JANLUJ010000421.1:0-4975 GCA_031363425.1 Pirellula sp. | reverse complement strand
ATGTCATCAATGCCAGCAACCCTATCGGTCAGTACTTTATTCCCGAGGTTCCAGGCTCGGGGATCAAATGGGATCTTGGATCTCTCCGAATGATGGTTAGCGCAGCGGATGCAAATACAGACGGAGTCTTATGCATTCGAGTCATGCGTAGTGACATTACAACTAAACTTCCAATCGCCCCGATTTTGTCAGAGATAAAGATCGCCGAATCGCGTTTGGGCACAAGCTATCAATGGCTCGATATTCCCATTTCTCCGATCAGCTGGCAAGCGCAAGGAGTTCCGCTTTGCATCACTCTCGGCTACGGTGGCGGTACCGGCGATGTCGCACGCGTTCAGTACCTTGAAAATGGAACTGGGATGCCCGCGAACGCAAATCTAGTGACGTCTATCGATGGCGGAACAACTTGGACTGCCTCCAACACGGCTCGGGGACTGCGATTCTATGCCTATGGTTTTTACGATGGATATACCGGCCAACGAGCCTTCCTAAGTAGCGTTGACCTTAAATTCGGCAGCTCTCGAACGGCAACACAAAAAATAGAGACTTCGGTTCGATTGCCCGCTAGCCCGGAGATCCCGTGATGAGCACTCGCATGGTGAGCGGCGAGGCGCTAGCCGCCGGTATCTCGAAAGCCGCCGGTATCCCAATTCCAGTTTCATTGCAATTTCCGTCACCCGCGGCTAGCTCCCAGCGGCTCACTCATAGAGGACGCAGCGGCTTAAGCCAAGTGGAAGTAGTGGTATCCACCATCATCGTGGGCGTGCTGATGGTTGCCTCCTTTTCAACCATTGCTGCTTCGCGTCGAAGTCAAATGTCCGAGTCGAACGAGGTTCGCGGGTTGGCTATTGCCGAAGCCCTCATGGCGGAGATCACTCAACTACCGATGCGTGAGCCATCCTGCGATTGCGGGTTTGGCATCGAAGCCGGTGAAGCGGGAAGCAATCGATCGAACTACGATGACGTTGACGATTACCAAAACCTAGTTGATTCACCACCCAAATCGCGCAGCGGAACAGCCTGTGTTGGCTATACCGATCTAAGCCGTAGTGTCGCGATCGATATGGTTGCAACGACGGATTGGAGCGCAACTTCAGCGACGTATGTTGGCGTCTATCGTATTACGGTGAAAGTTCTGCGCGGCACGCAGGAGGTCTGTAGGCTCGTCGGATACAGAACCTCAGGTTCGCAGGGATCAAGTGCTGCGGCGAGTAGCTTGAATTAAAAAGAGAATTGCAATGTCGACGATTAGAATCTTGGCGGAACACTTTGTAAAAAGAATTCAACAGGCTTGCCCGGTTAATCGTTCAACCTTTGGCTACTCTTGGAAAGGACGGGGGTTGAGTGAGCCATGCGTTGTAGCCAAAAACCTAAGATTCCGCAGGGCAAGCCTGCGGGATTTCACACCTGACGGTGAAAGATTTCTCGGGGCAAGCTTGCGGGATTTCACACCTGACGGTGAAAGATTCCGCGGGGCAAGCCAGCGTGGTTTTCATCCAAAGGCGGGTTCGGTTTATATCGTCGCCATGGGCGCCAGCCTCATCGTCGTCTGTTTGGCCGTCGCAAGTCTGCAAGCGGTGCGCGTCCAACGCCGCATCAATGAAGAGATTTCTCAATTGGCCAACGCAAAGAAGCTTGCCCAATCTGGAATCGAGTTTGCGCAGCAGAGGATTCTAACCGATACGAACTGGCGGACCTTCTTTACGCATGGAGTTCCTGTTTCTCGCAACACGACAGGGGGCAATTTCTCGGTGACACTCACCGACCCTGAGGATGGTGTGATCGCCAATCAAACAACCGACCCTATCGTCGTAACGTCGATCGGCAATTTTGGTTCGTCGAGTCATAAACTTGTGGCCTATCTTGAGCCTCAGAGTCAATTGCTTGCCGCTTGCCGATCGGCTCTTTATGCTCCAACGAGCATAGCCTTCAATGCCTGTACAATCACCTCAAACCAGTGGGCCTACAGTGATATTCAAATCGGCGCGAGTTCCAATCCGGTAGTCAATATGAACTGCATGGCAGGAAGCTTGAGCGGTATTGGTAGCAGTTATAAACAAAGAGCCATACAGGGAGGTTTATGGCCGATGGCCAAGCCCGATCTGCTGCCAACATCGAGCACCTACGTCGGCAAGTACTATGTCGACAATTCCGTGATCATCAATGCAACTGACCTGCCGACAGGCGGAACGGAATTGATCAAGAACGGGGGGTTTGAAACTGATACCAGCAATTGGACAGCCATGAATTGCACGATTACTCGGTCCACGAGTCAAAAGAAGGTTGGCATCGCATCCTGTCTGGTAAGTGGCCAAGGATTCCTTTCGGCTCCTGGACAGAGCATTTCTCAACAAATGATCAAAAATCGCAACTATAACGTTTCATTTTGGATCCGCACAACTGAGAATCAACTTATCTCTCCCGTCATTTCCTTGACTGGATCCGGGAGCTTTATACCTGTGATAAAAACAGGTGCGAGTGTGCCAGTTCTCAATGGAGTTTGGACCCAAATATCCGACACGATGAACGTAACCTGGAGCGGAACGTTGACCAGCGCAGAATTTCAAATTGGAAGCGAAAAAATGAGCGACTATCATTTCGACGCGGTCAGTATTATCGACGCTGATCGTGTGGCAGGCACTCGCTACATCGAAAATGTACTGTTAGGGACAGCAAGTAATCCTTATGGGACACAAGTCGCTTCCCCCAATGGAATCTACTCCATCAATGCGGGCGGCGAAAAAATCCTCATTCGAGACAGCCGGATCAACGGAACCATCATCGTGCAGGCAGCAAGCAAAGTCGAACTGCGCAACGCGATTTCATGGGAGCCAAGCGGTCGAAATTTCCCAGCCCTGATCGCGAATGCGCCTATCGACGATTTGACATCGATTGTTTCGTTGAGTGAAGCCACTATCGGTGTTAATCTTAATCCGGCAACCTCGCCATATTTAGGCGTGTCGGATATCGATGCTAGCGGCACTTACCCAAGCTTGATCAACGGACCGATTGTATCCACTGGAGATATACTGTTAAATGGGATATCAAGGTTGTCGGGACCCGTTTTGAGCGGTACGAATATCGTCGTAACCTCGTCCAATCTGAACATCAATTTTCCATCCGACATGATCCTAAACCCACCGCCCGGTTTTTTCGCAGATCCACCGAAGATGCGATTGATCACAAGCTCAGTTCAATCGGCTCCTTAGCCGCGGATTCAAGGCCCATAGGTGCCGTAATTGGACGGCGTCTCAACCATAACCGGCGGAGTTACTGCAGAAACTGGAACCATCGTTTCGGTTTTCTGTCTTCGAAACAAATTCCACGAACGAGGTTTTTTGGACGCGTCCTGCAACTCTCCTTCCCAAGCCCTTCGATCGACTGGGGTTAGATTTCGATCAAGCAATGGAGTTTGGGCTTGAGCATGGTCCTCCTGTAAGCCAAAAGAACAAAAATCACCCGGTCTGGCGATACGAGGAAGCAACGTAATGATAATCTCGTTTCGTTCCTTCAATCGATCACGGCTTTGAAACAGCCTACCAACCACCCACAAGTCGCCAAAGAACGGGATTTTATTTTGACCATCGTTGCTCGTTTCCTTGATCAAGCCACCGATGACGATCGCTTGGCCATCGGCTAAGAGAACAGTCGTTTGGACGTCTGTAGATTCGCTATCAGGTAACTTCGAAATAGGATTGATTCTCCCTGTAGAAACCTGCGGCGCGACCGTCATGAGTACCTGTCCGTCCTCCGTGATGATTGGAATCACAGAAAGCACAACTCCGAAATCGAGGAAGGCGACGCTTTGCAACGTGCTGGTCTGCGTTGCTGTGGTAAGTAAGTACCCTAGTTTGCCGCCTACGGAAATCTTGGCTTTTTGGCCATTGACTACCGCTACCTTGGGCGATGCCAAGGTTTTGGTGTCGCTGGTCGATTTCAGCAGATCAATCAAACTTGTAAGATCGCCTCCCTCGACACGCATCATGGTTGCAGGCGGTGTCCCTGAGGCCAGGCCCATTGTCCCAAAGGTTACGTTGGCTCTGTTAACACGCGCAAGTTGGTTAAAATTCACGCCGTGCTTGTTGTTGTCCTTCAGCGTCACCTGAAGAATGTTTGCCTCTACGACGACCTGTCGAGGCATGGTATCGACCTGCGCAATGTATTCAGCGATTCTATCCAAATAAGGTGGCAGGTCCTCGACAACCAATTGCTCGTGCGCGCTGCGTTGTTCTTCCACGCTCGTTTGATTGATGAACGATTGGCCAAGTGGAGACATCAGTCCCTTGACCACATTGTCTACGTCGCTTGCGAGAATGTAGTTGAGCGTAAAGACTCGCACGTGACGGCCTTGGACCGAGGGTGAGTTTCTTCGGTCGCTGTTCATGCTGGCGATGGTAATGATATTGTTTTGACGTACCCAGGTGTAACCATGAACGGCCAAGATCGCGTCGAGAGCGTCATTGAGTCGCACATCATTGAGCGTCACATTCACCCGTTGACTGACCTCTTCGCCCGTAACAATATTGAGCCCCTGCTGCTGAGCGATCATCGAAAGTACGGTCGAAAGAGGCGCGTCGCGAGTGACTAGAGTTACCAGATCCTGATTGCTCTGAAGCTGCACTCGGTTCTCAGAACCGAATGCGAGAGGCGCAAGCGGCACGATTTGCGGTTTCGGTATAGAGAAATCTCTAGACGGTAAAGACTCAGCCTGTGGACGTTGCGGAGGCAAGAATTCTTGAGAAAACGACTTCCCGCTGGTTTCCCAGTTGACGCAGAGAATGCATACCAAGGCACAAATCCAAGCTGGAAATGCGGCGTCGCTGTTTCGTATGGTTCGTCTATTGGCGATCATGCAGCTGTCGGAATTCCGTGAAGAAGATTTCGTTGATCGAAATATCGTCCGTTTACCGGAGGTCAGCCAGCATCTTTGGCACAACACAACCAAATAACCCAAATTGCCTAGGTTGGCGAGTCC
>JANLUJ010000404.1:0-6790 GCA_031363425.1 Pirellula sp. | reverse complement strand
TGGACGAAAATTCATTGGCTCTCAAAGGACAACTGTCTGAAGGTACGCGCACAAAGTGCCGATACCGCATACAAGGCAGAATTTCAGTCAAGCATTCGTCTTGTCGGGATAGGATCGACACGGTTTCGTTCCTCTCAAGTTCGAAAGTATCGTCTCGGCGACGGTTGGTTGGCCAGAGTTCAAAGTGGAGTGTCCCCATTTGTTCGTTCAAAGTGGAGTGTCCCCATTTGTCCCACCATTTGTCCACCCCATTTGTCCACCATTTTTCCATTCCTGCCCAGCTATGGTCGCCTGATAGTGGCTGTGACGGCCATTCCAGGTCGATACCTAGACTCCTGATTTTCAATTTCAATGTATACCCTGATTTGGCCGTTGGCAGGGTTTGCAACTGGGCTAATAAATACTACTTTGCCCCGGATGATTTGCGTTACTCGCGCTACTACGATGCTCACTTGGGTTAATTGACCCTTTGCCAATTCCAATGCATCTGCCGCGTCGACAAACCCTTCCACTCGCAATCGATCTATCGAGATCAATTCTAGTACCTTTGTACTCGGGTCAACCCATTCTCCAGCATGCTTTTCAATGGACACCACGATGGCTTGTGTGGTACCGACGATAGTATGGCGGTCGATTGCTTGTTGCGATTGCTTGAGCTCGACTTCCGCTTGATTTTTGGCAAGAACCGCAAGTTGCTGATCGAGTTTGAATCGTTCGATCTCGATCTTCGACCGTTCGAACATCAGTCGGTATCGATCGACTTCGTTGGCTGGATACGTGTCGGCGGCGAGGGAGTTTGCTTTCAAGGCTCGCCCCAGCTCCTGCTCAGCCACTTGCGCAGATTTTTCGGCCAATCGAATGTCAACATCACGCGTTGACTTTAAGGATGCTGACTCGAAAGCAATTTTCGCCCGTTCGTAGCTTAATATAGCTTCGTCGCATCGGATTTGCGCCATCGTTTGCCCGATCGAAACAATGTCACCCTCGGTCACCGCTACTTTTTCGACGACTCCCGCGACTCCCGCAGCTACCGCAACCGTATGCATCGGCTTCAGGATGGGATTCTTGACGTTAATCGCATCTAAGGCGGGTTGTGCGACTGCATGCAAGAGATCCAGAAACAGCGGCGCAAACAGGGTGGCTAGCAAAATGACAGCCTGCTTGATTGTTTGATACCTGTCGGCGTATTGCATAGGTGGTCTCCGTTAAATCCAAAATCGTCGGCGTACTGCATCCAGAATACCTCGCGTCCACACGAACCAGCGAGGGAACTGGCCACAGGGTATGGACACTGTTACCGAAGTACCTAGTCGTGGACTCGAAATGCTCGAGTCGGGAACAATCGTCATTTCCATTTGTTGACTGCCGTCGACATCCAACATCGAGTTTCCGATATTGACAATTCTGCCTGTTCGTCTTTCTTGAGGGGAGGAAGCCACAACGAATTCGACGTTTAAGGGTTTTTTTTTGGCAATCCTTGTTTGATAGGCGCCCATCACATAACCTGATTCCCAATCGACCACTGTGGACTCCAATTGCCATTGATTCTCCAGGGCTGCGATGCGCAGCAGTGTATCTCCCCGTCGTACAGGGCGATTCTCCAAGTACTTCTCGACTTCCCAAGCGATCACTGTGCCTTGGATTGGACTTCTCAACTGCAATCGTTCTTGCTCTCGTTCTAGTAGTGCTTTTTGTTCGATCAAGTTTGCTCGCTTGGCTTCCAATTCCTGGACTTCTCCGGCCAGTCGACTGCCAAGTAAATTGCCTTGGTCTTCAGCCGGCTTGAGTTGATTCAAGGTGATATTAAGTCCGTCCCGTTTTTGCTCGACCAGTTCGATCTCGGACGCGACTTGCGTGAATTGCATTTGCAATGAAGGGGAACTTAGGATCGCAACGACCTCTCCAGCTTGAACGCGTTGGCCATCGGACACATGAATCTTGTCGACGAATCCTTCGGCGGGTGAAAAAACAAATCGTTGCTCCGAGGGTTGGAGTGTTCCTTGCGAAAGAATCGTCAACTCGGTAGGAATTGCGAAATAGACTACTAAACCTATGAGGCATAGGGATGCAATCGCCCAACGCAGGACGCGACTGCGCCACAACTGTTTGCCTACTGGCGGCGAACTGAGTTGCCACGCGTCGATGAGCCACGGCAAGATCCAACGCATTCTTTCTGACGTGGCAATATGGCGTTCCGTGTCTGCCCACTCGAGGACAAGATAGTGGTTTGATTCGGCTGTCTTGGCTATCGCAACCGCGACTGCGATGGTTGAGCCGGTTTGACTGGCCAGTCGAGCAAGTTGTTCTTTTGACACAGAACCGAGATCGCAAGAAAGCGTTAGCTGGTTTAAGGCTATGACGATGTCGGATCTTGCATCGAAACTCGGATTGCCGCTAATCGCCAGCACGCCACCATTCCTCGCTTTCTTGTCTTGATGCAAGAGGGAAACGCGATCGGCATCGATCAAGCACCTAGCCCCGTCGACGAGCGATTGGTCTGCTTCTCGCCGAGTTTTGGCCGACCACACAGAACGTACAACTGCACGGATCTCAGTAGACTGTAGCTCGATAGACGAAAATATTGTATTGCCCAAATTACCTAACCCTCAAAGCTCACTCAGGCCGTTAGGCTCATGCTTTGGACGAATCGATTTAATCATTTTCAACACCCCAATCGGAAATCTTTGGACGATCGTATCTTTCGATACCGAAGAACACAACCATCGCAAGAAATCGATTCTGTTCAAAACGCGAAGACACACTGGTTCATGGCTGGAGAGAAAGTGGGAATTGCTGGCAATTGTCGTGTGGGCTTGATGATAGCCCTTGCTGCCGCACCCTCGTATTTTTCCGGCTGCTTTCCGAATCGCCAAACGCGTCATTTCTCCGCTTATGCGATCCACTCTTCAGCCGCCGATGAATCGTATCGCGGGGAACAACTTCACCGAAGCGATCCGCCTGGTTCCGTCTGCAGTCCTATGTCTGGAACTGGTTGTTCACCATTTGACATCAACCTGACTTCGCTCACGTCGGAAACGACCCTCAATCTTTCGCTCGAGGAAGCCGTTCGGGTTGCCTTGGCCAACTCGAAAATTCTTCGAGATTTGGGAGGCACGGTATTGCGAACGCCTCAAGCCAGCAGCAGTACCAACGATCCTGCACTGACTCTAACTGATCCACGATTTGGTGAGGAAGCGGCCTTAGCCGAGTTTGACGCGATCGTTCATTCTTCAGCGTTTTTTGAAAAGAACGATCGGCAACTCAACAACCGCTTTTTTGGAAACCAAGGCATCTTTCAACAGGATTTGCACAACTACCAATTGGGCATAACCAAGCGATCGGCGACGGGAAGCACGATGTCCGTTCGAAACTTTACGACGTACGACAGCAATAATCAGTTATCCAACGCGATTGGTCGTTCATTTTTTGATCAAATTGTCGAAACCGAGGTGCGTCAACCGCTTCTTCAAGGCTCGGGCACAGAATTCAATCGTATCGCCGGGCCTGGCGCTCGACCGGGTCAGATCAATGGCTTTTTGATCGGACGAGTAAGAACGGATATCAGCCTGACGGACTTCGAAAGGTCGATTCGCGACCTAGTGGCCGATGTTGAAAACGCCTATTGGGACCTGCACTTTGCCTTTCGCGATTTAGAGGCCAAGGTCGATGCTAGAGACATTGCTTTGGCAACTGCCAAAAAGCTTGATGCGCAAACTGCCACGCAAGGGACCGGCGATGCGGCCCAAGCCATGGAACAATACTATCGCTTTGAATCCGATGTCATCGATGCGGTAAATGGACGATCCGTCGATGGAACACGTACGAACAACGGCAGCGCGGGTGGCAGCTTTCGCGGAACGGGTGGATTGCGAGTTGCAGAACGTCGGCTTCGGCTGATCCTCGGCATGGAAATCAACGATGGGAAACTCATTCGTCCAAGCGACGATCCAGCTCAAGCGCCCATCAGCTACGACTGGGATCGAGCCAGTGGAGAAGCGATCTCAAGGCGTGAAGAAATACGACGTCAACGTTGGGTGATAAAGCAACGAGAATTGGAATTATTGGCCAATAGAAATTTCCTAAAGCCGCAACTTGATGTCGTTGGTCGTTATCGATTTCGCGGATTCGGAAAGGATCTCATCAACTACGATGACAAGTCCGATGCCGTCTCGAACCTGCTCGATGGCAACTATCAGGAATGGCAGGCTGGCTTAGAGTACACTTTGCCAGTCGGATTCCGCAAGGCGTTCACGGCCGTTCGAAACTCCCAGCTGGCACTTCAACGCGATACCCAGGTCCTCAAAGAACAGGAGCGAGTTGTACTGTATGGATTGAGCAATGCGATGAACGAGATGAAGCGGTCGTACGATTCGATGCAATTGCAAGAAAAGCGGCTTGGTGAAATCGTTCGACAGCTGCAAAGCTTGCACGCCAAATGGGAGTCGGGCCAGGATCCCGCTTTGGACGTATTGCTCGACACCCACCGGCGTCTGCTGGATGCAAGGCTTCGGTACCATCAGTCGCGAGTCGAATACGCACTGGCGATTCGCAATGTCGAGTTTGAGAAGGGCTCGCTTCTTGAGTTTTGCAAAATAAGCTTGTCCGGATAATCGTTGGCTAGGTTGCTGGATTTTTCTGCTTGCCGGCTCAGTATGGGTAAATGCCTCCATCTCGGTTCTTTCTGCTTTTTCGGCTCAACGCCCCTAATCCCATGGGATGCCTATCGCGAGGAGCCACTATCAGAAACAGGGGCTTTGATCATAATAGGGCTCCTTCCAGCGGCATCCGGAGAGAAATATTGCCAATCACATCGATTCGATCTGGCATGATATGACCGATGACTTTAATTTGTCTATCGCTTCCAAGTGATCCGGATGACCACGAGTCTGGGTCGACGCGTGTAACCTTTCGCCCAGCGAAAGAACGTTTCCACCATGATCAACACCCTGTTCCTCCCAGAACTTCGAGAAATGCTTGCGGACAAGCTTTCGGAGGAACTGCGCGAATTCTGTGTGGCTTTGCATCCGGCCCGAACGGCCGAGTTCATGGAGGGGCTGGAAAGCTCCGAAACCTGGGAAGTGCTTCAGCATGCCGACCCAGGTCTGCAAGCCGAGATCTTCCAATACTTCGAGTGGGATCGGCAGGTTGAACTGCTTGCGACGCAGGACGAAAAACAAGTGGCGGTGCTCGTCACGCACTTGCCAGCCGACGACGCGGTCGATTTGCTCCATGAGGTTGCAACGGAGCGAGTCGACCAAATCCTAGCACTGGTCCCTGCTACGGATCGTCGCGATATTCGTAGGCTGCAGACCTTCGCCGAGGGAACAGCCGGAGCCATGATGACGACCGAGGCAGCTTGTCTGTCCGAATCGCTCACACTGCGGCAAGCTCTCGATCAACTCAGTCGACAAGCCGAACGGCTGGAGATGATCTACTACATTTACGTGACAGACGACACCAACCATTTGCGAGGCGTCGTCAGCACGCGTGCGCTGGTGTCGGCGATTGGTCGACCCGAAACAAAACTCGTTGACTTGATGAAGACCGACTTGGTCACTGCCAATGTCCAGGACGACCAGGAGCAAGTAGCCCAGAGAGTTGCCTTCTACAATCTGCTGGCAATCCCGGTCGTCGATGACCAGCGACATATGCTTGGGATCATTACTCACGACGACGTGATCGACGTTGTGAGAGCCGAAGCCACCGAAGACGTTCAGCGAATCGCGGCCGTGGAACCGTTGAAGGATTCGTATATGCGCACACCTCTGACGACACTGTCATGGAAGCGCGGCATATGGTTGACGATTTTGTTCTTCGCAGCTCTTACGACAGCCTTCTTGTTAAAGAGCTACCAATTAGAACTAGAGCGATACGAATGGTTGGTGCTGTTCATTCCGTTGATTATTAGCAGCGGTGGCAACTCGGGTAGTCAATCCTCTACCTTGGTTATCACTGCGTTAACGACCAAGGATGTGTTTGGCCGTGACTGGGTAACCGTCTTGAAGCGCGAAGCCGTCATGGGCGTGGTCCTAGGAAGCTTCATGGGCTTGATCGGATTTTTCTGCGCCTTGTTTCTCGCGCCATCGCTCTACGCGGCAATGGTGATACCGATCACGGTTTTGTGCGTCGTCATATGCGGGACTTGCATGGGAAGTATGTTGCCGCTTATCTTCCAACGCCTTGGATTGGATCCAGCCATGATGAGCAATCCATTCGTAGCAGGACTGAGCGATATCATCGGTATTTTCATCTATGTCAATGTAGCAATGCTGTTGCTCGGTTAGCTCCAGTCAGCTCTTTGAACCACGAAATACGCGGAAAACACGGATTTCGCTTTAATTGCAGTACGCTCTTCTCTTTTTCCGTGTTTTCGTTGATTTCCGTGGTCGCTCGCTTGATTGGCCGTCCGTTGAAAGCGGAGAAGTTTTTTGGTGTTTTTGCAGGCCCCCAACGCGTCTCGTCTCGTTGGAGCCAACGATTATTGGCTAGAGGCGCGTGTCACGCGAAAGCCCACCTCCCCACCCAGTCCAACGCCACAGGCGTTGGACTGGGTGGCAACGCTGTGAAGCATTTTCGGCAACGAAAATGATGGGTTGATGGGGAGCTTGCCACCCCAACAACCGGAGGTTTGGTGTCCTAAAAAAGGCGTTCTATCTCTCGCAAGCGGTTCGGGCACCAACCCCCCATCAGCGGGTAGGTGCCCGGGGCCGCGGATCACGTTGAACAAATAATTAGGGCGCCAAACCATGCGGACGGGGGGGTCAAGCCCCAGCCCTCCTCAAATGCTTCA
>JANLUJ010000368.1:0-3053 GCA_031363425.1 Pirellula sp. | reverse complement strand
AGTTATCCGAATACTTCGCTTACTACAACCGCGATCGGAAACACTCCGGCATCGGATATCAATCCCCCATTCAGTTCGAAAACAATCAACGCGTTCATTCTAAGCTCTGAGCGCGCCCGGAATTACGGCACCACCTCAACTAGCCAACCTGTGGAAGGGACGTAGCTAGGCAGCCAGCTGCAACTTTCACAGTGGTTGGGCGTAGCTACATAGGAACTTATGGGTCTCTAAATTTCGGGCCACCTCTCATCTTTGCAAGTTCCTCGTCGTCATATCTTCGAGAATCGACATACTGACTGCGGATTCGAATCTGATATTGCCTACTTGTTTTTGAGTTCACACGCAGGTCGATATACCAAACACCGATTTCGAAATCACCGCTACCGAGTTTGGTTATACACGAGAATTGCGACCCTTCCGGAAACATCGCACCTGCAGCAATGGATTCCAAAATTGCCAGACTATGCTCATCGGGAAGATTCCTCTTGTTGCCACTTTGCAGCCATACTTTCGCTCGAATCGCCGCGACCACCTCTTCTTTCGTGATTGGCGTACGAAGTTTGTCGATGGCATGAGAATGATGTTCATTGAAAAGTCGAACTGCAGTCGCAAGGTCGCTTTCATCTGAATTGTCGTCGAAGTTGGCTATGGCTAGTGACATATCAAGCGTTTGTGAAGCCTTTGAAACGACGAACAAATATCATCTATGTCGTCATGGCGAAGCGAATCGGAATCGACACTCGCCTGCTGCTACCCGCTCCAGTCTATCCGACGCATCCGCCCTACAGCAAGCGCCTTAGCCCACGTTGCTTCTAGCCAAACTGTGAAAAGGCCGAGGCTAGGCAGCCAGCGCCAACGCCCACAGTGTTTGAAACCAACTTGTAGGGTGGTTGGATCTTGGCTACGGCGAGTCGTGGATAGAAAGCGATCGGCTTCGGAAGACGCTGGCTTTTCCGATCCTACTGGCGCGGATGGAGCCGTTGTCCACGTTGAAATAAACCAACAAATGGAAATTGAACGAGCGGCTTGTTGGCTTATTCGATCAAAAAGATGTATGGCAAGCCAGCACTTCGTTGCGGCTTGGTTGCGCATCATTTTGCCCACTCCACTTTGGCACGCAAGATTTCGGCCTGCTTTATGGCTTTAATGCGATCGTGGAGCATAAGGATATGCGCTCGATAGAAAAGCCCGCACGAGTTATCGGCACGATAGGTTCCGATGGCTAAATCAATATAGACTAAGCTCGCATGGTAATTGCACGCTTCTAAGGTTAAGTCACTTAATGCAAGGCAAGCTGAGTGTCTGTAATCTTCGACGTTCAAGTAGTTGGATTGGCGAAACATGGGAGTGGGCAATGCTAGAACCGCGCCGTAAGCTATCATGGCACCATCTAAATTGCCGATTTCGTCCATGGAAGTTCCTAAGTTAATTAAGCTTGCAAATGAAGCGTCCGTATTCCAATGGAGGATGGTCGAACGAAGCCAATTGTATTGAGCTTTATACCGCTGGTCGGTCCTCCATAATTCATTGCTTCGTTCCACATCCGCCCATGCGGTATCCAAGAACTCCGATCGCTTAAATTGCTCTCGAGTTCTAATCAATTCCTCGGGATCGACGATTCTCGATAGTATTTCGGTTTGGACTTCCTTCGCTAAGTCGCCTTCAAGATGCTCCACTGAAAGATGGTTAAGTCTTGTTAGCCTGATCGTATTGTCGTTCTGAGCCAGCGTTGTGCCAGACGACGCGACGGTCAATACCGTCATGATCGAGAGACCAACGCACATCGAAACTCGATTTTCCACGTCGTCACTTCCCTAAAATTCAAAATTGGCTTTTTGTACCTGTCTCAGACTTACACCGTCAGTTTTATAATGTTCCGCTTAAGAATGCACCTCCAATTAATTGAGCCGAGAAATCATCAAACCTTCGCCGCCAATTCGATGTCGCTCGTCGGTATCGCAAGCGACTAATAATTCACGCTAGCTGCTATTCAACCATTCGTCCCATTCTTCCGGATTTCAACGCCCTCCGGAATGTTCTGCACAACTTCTGTTAGGCAGACTGTCGCATTCCCGCCAGTCGCCTCAGCCCACAGGTATGTGCTAGCCATCCTGCTATCCAGCTAGAACTCGAACCTCCAGACGAAGCCCCCGCGTCGACAATTATTTGCCTTCCACCGCAAACAAAGTTACAACAACATCTACCGTCATCTATCTCTGGACCATCATCGCCCTAGCGAGAGTATCCGAATGCGTCCTCTCTTGCTGTCCATCTTCCTTCTATCGAGTTTGGCTACGCCTGCCAACGCTCAGCAACTCAAGGAAATTACCAACAGCATCGGGATGAGGCTGGTACTGATTCATGCTGTGTCGTTTACGATGGGATCGACGGTGGATGAGGAATTAATAATGCTCAGCGAGACGTCCCACGAAGTGACGCTTGGCAATTCCTATTACCTTGGTGCCTACGAGGTAACCCAGGGCGAGTACGAAAAAGTGATGAGCACCAACCCAAGCAAATTCAATGGATCGAAGAACCCAGTGGAGGGTGTGAGTTGGGACGACGCTGTTTCTTTTTGCGAGAAGCTTTCGGACTTACCGGAAGAGAAAGCGGCTGGACGGTCGTATCGATTGCCCACAGAAGCGGAATGGGAGTACGCATGCCGCGCTAGTAGTAACGCCTCGTATAGTTTTGGAGACACTGCGGAATCGCTTGGGGAGTATGCCTGGTTTGGTGAAGGTAATACACATCCAGTAGGAGAGAAAAAGCCGAATCGATGGGGCTTGTATGACATGCACGGTAATGTTTTGGAGTGGTGCCAGGATTGGTTTGATGTGTATCCACCAGATGCGTCGACCGATCCAAAAGGTCCTAAATGGGGCACGGCTCGGGTGATCCGGGGCCGCAGCTGCCGGTCGGCGTCTCGGGCTGGGCTCAATTCGTGGAGTCGCACCGGTAGCATCGGCTTTCGCGTGGCTCTGATTCCGTCTGTCAAGTAGCCGGAGGCGGCATCATCCAAATGATTACGGCACTTGGAACCCCACCAGATTCCG
>JANLUJ010000908.1:0-3162 GCA_031363425.1 Pirellula sp. | reverse complement strand
CAGCGTCAAAATCGCCTGAAATTTGAACAGTTAAGGCACCGTACTCAAGCGCCTGCGAGAGCTTGCCATAGGAAATTTTCCCTGAGCCGATAAAAATCACTGCCTTCATGAGTTGCGTTACCGAACAGTACATGGCAAGCGATGCGCTGGTATTTCCCGTCGATGCACACGCGGCTCTCTTGGCGCCAACCATGTGTGCGTGCGTAAATGCAGCACTCATGCCGTTGTCTTTGAACGACCCCGATGGGTTCATGCCCTCGTATTGAAGATAAAGCTGACCTTGCCGAATTCCGATGTAACGGGCGACCGAATTGGCTTGCTGAAGCAGGGTTTGGCCCTCGCCAACCGTGATGACTCGCTCAGCCGGAGCGAATTGGAGAAGCTCGTGAAATCGCCAGACTCCGCTAAACCGCAAAGGCTCATGACGCCGAGTCCACATCTGTTCGAAATCGCTCATCCGCTTGGGAACTTGAATCCGATCCCAGTTGTAAACAATATCCAGCAAGTCGCCGCACTTGTGGCAACTGGTCAATACCTCATCGGTACCGTGAGTCGCTCCGCAATCGACGTTGATGCACCTTTGGTATGCCAAGTCGGACTTGATTGCGGTGGTACTCGGCGTTAGCGCGATCGCCATAATGGTTCTAAAAGCTATTTTGTCGTGGAAATTGGTTCAAAGCTGAAACGAGAAATCGGCATTCCGAGATGGACAAATCCCTCATTTTCGGAATATCCGTTAAGGTCCGCAAATGGATATTCTGCCCAGCTTGTGGAATCTGTATAGTTTACCCCGTAATCGGGCGTTTCGGAAACAAGTGTTGAAATTCCCGGTCCAACTATTTCCAATCCTTCAAACGATGCGATGCCATGGACGAGCCCAACCGTACTGCTGAAGCCATTGTCCGGCCTGTCCCACTGAGTAGTTACTTGCTCTTTTGCGTATTGATGTTCGCCGGAGCGTCGGCCGACTTAATTACAAAGCAATGGGTTTTCGACTGGAGAGGGCTGCCACAACAATTGCCTCCCTGGTGGCTGATCGAGCCGTATGTGGGCATCGAGACGGCCGTCAATCAGGGTGCACTATTCGGCATGGGGCAGGGGCAAGGCTGGTTGTTTGCAATTTTATCCATTGTTGCGCTTGCCGGTATTTGCGTTTGGATGTTCGTCTTCAAAGCTGCCGAATCCAAGTGGTTGTTGGTCGCGATGGGGTTCGTTACCGGAGGAATTCTGGGGAATCTTTACGATCGATTAGCGATCCCAGCGTTGCCAGGCGAATTAAAAGGTGGTGTGAGAGATTGGATTTTGTTCAAGTATCAGGAATATGTTTGGCCTAACTTCAATATCGCTGATTCGCTTTTAGTAGTTGGTGCAATCATGCTAGCCGTCCATTCGCTGTTTCTCAGCAACTCAATCCAAAAGCAACCACAACTCGGTGTAGGCGAACGGCTGTGATTTAATTGCCGCAGCATGGCCCCTTGGGCCCCAGGTGGCTTTCCCACTTTCGAAAGCTTGAAAAATAACGTGGGGCAGTTCGGCTGGTTTAGCCTGGAAGCAGAACAATCCAGCAGGACAAGCCTGCGGTATTTTTGAATCCCACCGGCTTGACAGGTGGATCGTTCGGGCTTTTTGGCTACACACAGTGTTAGCCCAAGAGATATCAACGAAATCATTGATGCGAAAGTGGGAAAGCCTCCAAGCCCATTGGGGCGACTACACTGAAGCGTCAAGATTCGTTGCAGCTAAACTCCTGTTCTTTACAAAAGATCGCTCGGTGTTGACTGCCAAGCTTGGTGCACAAGATTGTCATCGTTTCGTCGCTCTTCGATTCGGCAGCTAAGATCTTCCGCAACGCATCCAAATCCACTTCGAGGCCGCGGCTTTTCAGTTCCCAGTTTCGAACCCTAGCTTTTTTTGCGTAGCTCTTAATCTGTTTCTTGTCCAACGGCAAGATGTCCATCACTCGAAACCACCGAACCATCGGGTGAACCAAAGCTTCGCTCGCCGTCAGGAAGCCACTGCTCGAATCAATCAGCCGCCAGCCATATCGCTTCGCAAAACAGGCGCTCAGTTCAGCTGCACGTATGGAAGGATCGTAATCCGCCACTAGTTCGTTTGGCGATGTAGTTTCGGAACGGGCTCCAAGCGATTGGACCTCGTCGGCCAAGAAGGTTTCATGGAACCAGTTCGTAGAAAGCGCAACTCGCTCCATCCCCGCCTGTTGTTGGTCGTCCACGAAGCGCATGGCTCTGCGAGTTGATGGCGCATTCAAATGCATGCTCGCTGTAATCGAACCAGTTGGCCATCGTTCAAGTCCCCAATACCATCGTTGCTGTCGGACGGATCCGTCCCTGGAAACGAATCGAACGGATTCGGGCGGGCGTTCCACGCGATGTTGTAATCCATTCAAATCGACTCGGGTGCCAGGAGCAAGTTTTAGCGACATGCCTTGACATTGCTTCAAGAGCTTTACAATTGTGTCCCATGATGGAGACAATCGATCAAGACTGCTAGAGCGTGTGCCGTCGGCTCGGCGGTCAGGATCGATATGAATGAAACTGCCTCCTTCAATGACCGTATCCTCGGCCGATTGGTGGTCGACCTTGATTTTGAGCCCATGCGATAGAGCGTTGTATCGAGTCAATTCGCATGCGATGGGACAACGATCGATGGCGTTGACAGAGAGATTTCGGTTTGCTAGGGCTATGGCATCGGCACCCGCTCCGCAACAGATATCCCAAACCGATTCCCCATCCGGAAAATCGAGAGCGGTTTCGATTGCAGTTTCCTGGTCACTGGATTGCTCCAGAAGTTGCCTCGTCCAAAACCAATCGCGAGGATCTGCTACCTTCTTCTTTGCCAAAGCTAATAGTTCGTATTGTTCGAAGAGCATGGAAGCTTGGTTGATCGGCAAGGCTAAACGAAGTCGCTTTAGTAAGGAGTTCGAGTTGTCGGCTGGCTCGCGGCAAATGGAATGCCATTTTTCTTGAGCAATAGATGTGGCGAGCCATCGATAGTCGTCGATCTGAAACATTCTATAGCACGACATTTCATGTCGCATTCGAGGTGTTATTGATTTGGCGTCAGCATCTGGACAAGCTGACCGCCAGCAACTCCGGCTGACTGCACGTGTTTCGCAGGCGATTTGAGTTCATTCGCCGTTGC
>JANLUJ010000330.1:0-4011 GCA_031363425.1 Pirellula sp. | reverse complement strand
GTATTGGTCCAAGTCCACGTAGGTTTGTCCGGCACGGTATGGCACGGGCAGTCCACCTCCCGCGCTGATTGTGGTCAATGTACGCCCAACTTGAAGAGCGATGCTTTCCAAGGCGGTGCAAACCTGAGACAGGTGTTCAAGATCGGTGCCCGAACCAATATGCATATGCAGGCCTGTTACGGCGACATTGTACAAGTCCGCTTTGCGCAGGCATTCGACAACATCTTCATGCCAAATCCCATGCTTGGATTGCGGGCCACCCGTATTGGTCTTTTGGCTATGTCCATGACCAAATCCTGGATTGATGCGCAAGGTAACACTCGCGCCAGGTACTGCATTACCCAATTGTTCGATCATATCAGGCGAACCGCAGTTGACATGTAGCCCCAGTTCTTTAACTAACGCCAGTGCTTCGCGATCGAAAACGTCGGCGGTAAATACGATTCCCTGCGGGGAAAAGCCTGCAGCAAGTG
Source organism: Pirellula sp. (assembly GCA_031363425.1). Classification (GTDB taxonomy): domain Bacteria; phylum Planctomycetota; class Planctomycetia; order Pirellulales; family Pirellulaceae; genus JBKCUI01. The sequence continues at coordinate 3,538 of JANLUJ010000330.1, read as the reverse complement.
CTCGCCTGACTTCGCCAACGCTTACAGCATCAACCACTACCCCCAATTTCATCAGTCGATTAAGGATGCCAATGTTGGAGCAGGCTTTTTGAGCGTATCGAATGACATCGAATGCCGCCAAGTCACGAACACGCTCCACGATGGTTGCCATATCGTAAACGTAGGCGGGGGTTCCGAACTTGCTGACAATTTCACTGACCGGGATCCCTGCGATCTCGTTGCGGATGGTTTCAAAGGTCTTAGTTGCAATTGCCATGTTTCAAAAAAGTGGGAATGTGAGTGAATGGAAAATCTAAGGTTGCTGTTTCGCAGTGACGTCACGGCTCGGAGAGCCGTGCTACACAATGCGAGTTATTGGAGAATTTAAGGTTGTTGTTTCTTTGCCCTGACCGATCGCGAGTATTTTTCAAGAAATTTTCGTTCCTTGGATGACAGCGAATCTTGTCCCAATTCATGGATCTTTGCCAGGATTCTATCTGCTTCATCAGCATCTTGCGGGCTGGTGGATGCCGACTCGTTATGGATCTTGAGTTTCGGCCCGGCATGCCTTCGCATCCATCGACGCCAAGCTCCCTTGATATCGTCCATGAATCGGAAGCTTAGGCCGAGGAAAAAATAGGCTGCTGCACAGAGTATGCCGGTGAGATGAACATCGGTAGCGATGCCAGTCGGACTGGATGCGAGATTCATCAATACGAGCAAAATCCCTAAGACCCAAGCTGGAACAGGAAAGACTAGCAGATATACACGAGACGTTGGAAAGTTGAAAACGAAAAGCATTTCGATGCAGAGCACAGCTCCAGACGCTCCCAACAAGCGTCCGTTTGAGCCCATCGCGAATTCCTTGAGGAGCCAGACTAAACCGCAGATTACCAAGGAAATCAAATAGATCCGATAGAACTCCATCTTTCCGTAACGCTCTTCCACGGAACGTCCCAGAAAATACAGGCCAAGCATATTGAAAAGCAAATGCGAGATCCCGGTGCCATCGTGGCAAAATCCATAGGAAACAATGTGCCACCACGTGGTTGGCCGTTGCAGGTCTGAGCCGGACAACAGCAGTAGTTCGTTCACAGCACCTTGATTTAGCAGGGTGATACCCCGGCTCAACAAAGCGTTTGCCACGAATACAACCACGTTGATAATGATCAACGTGCTGACGGCCGAGCGCTGGTCCCAGTTGGGGCGAAGATCCAGTTCGTTTTCTTCGCGATAGTAATTTCGATCGTAGATTCCCATCTACATCAACTTATCCGAGTTACTCATTCTTGAGAATCTGGATTTTCCAAAGTCGGAGCTCGCTTCTGCAATTCTTCGCTTTTGACCTCACCCGCTTTTGCGGCTTCAGCTTTGGGTTCTTTGGCTTTGGGTTCTTCAGCTTTCACATCCCCAGTCTTGGCAGGCACTGACGATTTTATGTTGGCATTGGCCAGGGGTTCGATGGTTGTGATTTCTTCGCCACGACTCTCCGCTTCCAGTAACGCCCTGGCTCTCCTGTTGATGGCATCGATTTTTTCTTCCCCATCCAAACCGCGAGTGCTATCTTCTTTTATTTGGCGATAATCTAGGAAATCGTACAATACGAAATTTTCGTCTAAGTCTTCCTCGACTAAGCGTTTGTATCTCCCCACCGATTTGATAACGTCATCACCCACCTCTTCCGAAATCATGGCTGGATAGCGAGCGAAAACTTGAGCCCATCGCGTCCAAGCTTTTTCGTAAGATTCTAGAGCACCCTTCACGTCTGCTTGGTTAATGAATTGGTCCGCTTCGAACATCAATCGACGAGCTTCGATCATGTCATCGCGTTGTTCTGCTTTGGCTCTATCTTCCCAATATGCATAATTTACTTGTCCTCGGTAGGAATCGGTTTCGCGTGCGAAATCCTTCAAGAAGGCGATCTTTCGTCCGAGTTCAACGCCTTCGAGTTGCAAATTGGCGGGTAATTGTGCAGCGATTTGTTGAGGGTTTGGCACAAGCCGAGAGGAAACGTTTTCGAAAACGGCATCTTCTTGCGGGGTTCGTTCGTGTGCCGGCTTGTCAAGAACTTTTAGCATCGTCGCAGGAAAACCTTTGCGAAGGGCCTCGATCGCTTTTTCTTTAGCGCCAACAGCGATTTCGTCAAATCTTTTCTGAAGCGACTCGATTTCAGCATATGCAAGCGTATTGCTCAAGAGGGTCAAATCTCTACTTTGACGGAACTGGTAAAGTGATTTCGTGCCGTAGGTTGCCCACTCGATTCCAGCTTGTTTCCAAGCAAACTGTGCACTCGAGTCGAGAATGCCCTCTGATTCGATGGCTTCTGCGTAGTACATTTGCCAAAGTGGTCCATAGCTCAAAAGCAAGTGAGGCGACTTTTTGATACTCGCTCCCGCTTCATACAGAGCAACGGCTTGTTCGAACCATAACTTGCCAGTTAGCCAATTGTCCGGACGCTGATCGTAGCCTAAGGCGCTCGTTTCGATTCCTGACAGACCTTGGTCTCGTAAGTACTTGTGAAATTCAGTGTCTTTGGAATACAGCGCGCGATACTGAACATGTTCATCCGCCTTGCCTAATTTGTTTCCTAGGTAATGACCCAAGTCGTATTGAAGAATCGGTTTTCTGTCATTGTATTTCGTACCACGAATCAAATAGTCGACCCCTTTTTTGATCCATTCGTACCTTTGTCGGTAGTCCTCGAACTCGGGGGCAACGTTGTAGCTCAAATTATGGGCTTGGTGCTGCCAAACACTGATAAAGTGGGGTTGAAGCAAGGCGATTTGGTTTAGGGTCGCAGAGAAACGGTCAAAGTACTTTTCCTCTTTGTAGTAATCCGCTCTCAACCAAAGAATTGTGGCTGCAATCCCTTTCATTCCGAGCGATGCCAGACGCATACTCTCGCTCGTGGGATCTAATTTGCCCAGATTGGCTTGTCCCATTTTGTACTTTGTTCGAAGCTGCCCAATCATCCCATTCTTTGGACTACCGAGCGCGAACAAGGGACCAAGCAGAATGACAATTCCCGCAATATATGCAATTTTCCGAAACAAACTGTTCTTGTTCATGCTGCCATTTCTCGCGTCTTTAAGAAGAAGTAGCTAATAATTCCGGTCATCAAGAAATACCCAGCACAAATCGTTAAATGCCTGGATAAAAGACCTTCGAACAAGTTAACTCCATAGGCAACGAAGTCTGCTGTTCCGAGTTGAATAAAGTTGGGAATGGCTCTCGAAAGGGTTTGCACACAAATCAAAATGCCTTGATCGACTATTCGAATCGACTTTTCTAGCGTTGTATTTCCCAAGTCAAGATCTGTACCCGAGCCACTTTGAAGCGGCATTCGAACGAGAGCTTCGACCGGTCCACCACCTTGTATTGTGCCCTTGACTATGTCATCGACAAAGAAACCAAAGAAGCCCAAGACGATGATGGAAATGGTTGCGACGATAGCCACAGGTCCCGAAAGAAATGTTGAAAACATTACGCCGAAACATATGACAATCACCATCTGCAACCAAATACTGATATAGCCTTTGATGAAATTCAGCCAAAAAGG
>JANLUJ010000260.1:0-1906 GCA_031363425.1 Pirellula sp. | reverse complement strand
ATCGGTCGTTGCAACATAGAGACTATCCTGTTCGAGCGTACCAGGAAGTACTTCTGCGGCCCCTAAAAAATCGACTCCTAAGCTCCTCACCATAATCCGATGGTAGGTCCAACTCGTCATGGCAGAAGCGACCAAGATCAGTAACCATGAGTGAGCGCTTCGGCGCAAAGCTTTTGCAGACCCATGCAACGTGACAGTGCGAAACACGAAAAAAGTCATCAAAACACAGAGAAACAAACAACCGGCCTCAGCATAGATTTCGAGACGGGGTGAAAAAAGGGAACGAGACTGATGAATCAAATCGATCGCGATGAACGAAACAGCACCTATAGACAAAACCGCATAAAACGCCTCAATCCAATTTCGCTTTCTTGTCCCATAGCCAATTCGCCATACAGCCCGAGCCAGCAACAAGATGCTTGCTGCCAAAGACGTTACTAACGCGGGTATTATGGCAGAAGAGCTCAAAAGTGACTCGAGGTTAGAGTTATTATGCCAAAGAGGGAAGGAACGATGACGCACTCCAAGGCAAACACCTACACCGACAAGAAGTTTCGCAGCCAGAGTTTTTTTATTCCATCCGGCTATGTTTTCCCTTCAACCCAGTGCGTCACTGCGCTATGACGGGCTTTGTTGTTGATGCCCCATTCGGCCATTCGGGGCGTTAGTTAGTAGACTGCCGCTCGCTTTGCTATCGGCCATTAGCTGCAAAACTTACTTTACTGCTTTCAAGAACGAATCGTCAAAATCTACCATGCCTTGGCCTGTACCGAATGAGATAGAAGTAGGCTTAGGGGTCAAACCATATTTTTCGCAAAACTTGCTTACCGTGGGCATCGTTTCCTTTCGGAATTTGTCGCTTGCCAAAAGCGCAATCGCTTCTTTCGGGTCTCCAAAGAAACGCGTCTGCGTGACGACTTTCTTCATGTCTGCCAGTTCTAGTTGGGCAAACCTAGCGCCTATACCGATCAATGTCTTGTCGGCTGTGGCCGGGTCTGCCATCCGTTTGTTCATTGCATAAAACGTTTCTAGAATTGCATTGGCAAACTCTTTCCCACCTGGCTTTTTGAGAGAATCGGCTCCCACGACTACCATGTCGATAATCTCCTCTGGAATGCTAGTCGAATCGAACAGGACTTTGGCATCAGGGCGTTTGGCCAACGACTGCATAACAAACGGATTCCAAACCATGATGGATTGGATGTTATCCGTTTTCCCTTGGAATGCTTGCGCGGCCTTTTCTGGATCCATTTGCGAGAAAGGGAATTTAGCCGGGTCCTTTCCCACTTTTTCAAGGCAGCGGTCAAAACAGTACTGCGACACGCTCTTTTCCAATCCGCGAGTGACCTTTCCAGCCAAGCCATCGATCGAATCGATTCCAGCAGCGATACACGCATCCGCACCGTTGGAGGTCGAAGTCGGAATGATGGCGACGCTCTTTCGCGATGCGGCTGGGCCAAGAATGTCGATATTGGTAATACAGACTGCGTCCGCTTGAGAATTACCGTAGAGAGTAATGCAACTGTCATAATCCACTAGCTTCAATTCAATGTCGACATTGTACTTCTTTTCAATCGAGCCCATTTTGCCTGGCTCGCCATCGATCAAGCCGACGTCACTGGCGACGCCAAAAACGCTCCATGAGGGGTATTCGCTCCATGCCAACAAGAACTTAGGTGCAGCCCCTGGTTTTGTGACGGTGCCCGTTACTGCACCAGCCTTTTCCGCCGGTTTGGATTCACATCCAACAAAGGCAGAGGCAATTGTCATTAGCGAAATCCATCGTAAGAAGTTTTTTCGTTTCATCGTTATTTACTTTCGTTCGTGCGTCGGACCATACGTTCTATGATTCGGGCGATAGCCCGAGATCGAATGCAGTAAGTGGGATAGGCTTCCAGCCTGTCAA
>JANLUJ010000897.1:0-13724 GCA_031363425.1 Pirellula sp. | reverse complement strand
TTCGTTCCTGGCGCAGCTACCTTTCGGTATGCATGGCTAAAGGGTGGGGACGTTCCAGCCGATGCGAGATTAATCTCGGCTTGGCAGGTAACCCCGCAGTCGTCTCGTTTAAAGCAAATCGAAGGTCAGTTGTCGGCTAAGCATGTGCAACTATCGCAACGCTACCAGGATGCATTGCGCTACGAGAACAATGTTCCCGATGTGTTGAGAGATCTAGTACTGGGTGATTCAAGGTGACTAAGCGGCAACGTGTGTGGGATAGGCTTGCAGCCTGTCGTTTCTGTCATGACAGGCTGGAAGCCTATCCCACTTGACTTTAGAACGCGTACCTGTACTCGACTCGAAACATATCAGAGTACCAACGATCGCCGGTAACAGGCTTGCCATAGCTGCCAGCCAAACTTCGACGGCCAAATGTGTACCTCAGACCACCCTTGACGTTAACAATCGTGTCGCCTGTCGCGTCAAATGCAGTGTTATTGATTGCATCAAATCCTTGTCCACTCGTAACTGTCCAGCCTACTGTTTCGAAGGTTCCCGTGAGTCTGCGACGCTGTCCGCATGTGTCGAGGTTTAGCAGGTCGTACCCACCGCCTACCCCGTAGCGAAGAATTGTACCGGCAAAGTTGCGTCCCTGGAACTGTGAATCGGACAGCGGTATCCAAACTCGAAATTCACTTTGAATGATCAAGCGATCATTACGTCGACTAAGATAGAGTAGGCCGGGTTCAAGCGTCGTGTGACCGTTGCCAAGTCCGCTTCGCGCATCGCCGGTCGGAACATACACTCGAAATTGAGCCGTCAAATACTGCTGATTGCAAGAAACGATTGATGATTTGAAGCCGAAATTCATGTCGCTCAAACCGCCAGTGTTTTGTGTCACGTCTGGGTTGATGAGACGGAAAGGTGTTTCAGCAAACATTGAAAATCGTTTAGAAAAGGCCCGTTCGAAGTAGGGCACGAACTCTTGATAATCGACGTTTCTATTCGCGATTCCTTGATTGCCCGCAATTCCGGGACTCCCAGGACCGGGTGCGTTGCCACCGAAGCATCCGCATTGCCCGTAGAAGAATTCTGCTCGATCTGGAAAGAAATTGTTGTATGCAGTATCGACGCGGAAGCGGAACATGTTGCTAATGACCGCGTTATCGATGTATGTTCCAGGAGCACTTGCAGCGAAGGAGTCACCCGTCGAACTGCCAGACCTGATATTTAAGTTTCCAAATCCACCACTTTCATTCGGAATACTAGACGCGTTCCCACTAAATGGAGCTGGCGTAGAACTCTCCGGCAGCACACTACCTGGAGTTCCAGGAGCTGAGACACTATCGTTATTCCCCGGTTGAAAAGGGGCGGGGAAAGTTGAGAATTGACGAGGCAAATCACCTTGTTCAACAATTCCTAAGGTCCTGGAGCACGAAGGTACAGCATCGCAGCTCGTCTTACCCCAAGGACTGGCATTCAGCGACCCTGCACCTACTGCTGCACCAAGGAACAACGCGCTCCGAAGGCTTTTTGAACTTAATGATTTAACCATAGCGAAGAATCCATTCCATGCCAATGCGGTGTATTCCAATATGGATCTGCTCCATACGTCAACTTTATCGACCGACAACCTTGGCAATTTAAGGAATTGCGTTCCTTCACTAATTTTCGCCCCATTCGTCACAATCTACGCGTCTTTGGTCGCCAATAGTTTTACGGAAGAATAGAAGCATTCTCCAGGCGTAGTGCAGTTTGCACCGAAGACTATGAATTCCATTTTTGCTTGCAATTAACGAATCGGATGGGTTAGTTCGCTACCAAGCGGCGCCCATTCAACTTGTTTCTTTTCCACACAGCATCGCAACCATGCGTCGCGACGTTCGGTAATCTCCTCTACGATCGATTGAGCGCGCTGAGAAACTTCGTTTTGCTGCCACCGATCGTCCGGGGTTGCAAACAACTCGACCTGCTCCGGATCCGTTCCTGCGGACTTTGCGCCAGCCGACCAACGGCAACTCCACGCGGGCACCGACACATGCACTTGTCCTTCAACGCAAGAATAGGCCAACTGATTTTTCGTTGGCCAGTCTTCGGCCGGCAATGCCTCAACCTCCGAAACCAAATCCGTACTCATTACGTCGGAGCTTACCTCTGCATCATCGATTCCTAACCAATTGCAAAGGGTCTTCAAGATGGAATTGGGCTGAACCATAAATGGAACTCGGATTCCAACGTCCAACTGCTTGCCAGGTCGTACCACCAGAGGTAAGTGCAACGCCTCGGCGTAGAGCGAAGCGGTTCCCTGGCCAACCCAACCGTGTTCGCCGATAGGATAACCCTGAACCCCCGCCAGAACTTGCAAGCAGTCATCTGCGATCCCGAGTTCCCCCAAGATCTCCTCGATCATCGACCACGCGTCATCAAGCACAATCGCTTGACCACCCATGGCACACGCAAGTCCAAAGACTTCGTCTGGATCCGTCTCCTCGGTTATTTCCAACACGCCTGGAACGGTCTCAATGGGAGGCTCTGGATCACCTTCGTCACACATGACGCAGCGATATTCGTACGGAGCATCCCAAACTCCACTCAAGCCTTGGGAGTGTATCCACAAAACAGGATACTCCTCACGTTGCGTTGCCCACTGCCCCAATGCCGCTTCAAACAATCTAGTGATCTGCGTTTGATCACCTTCCTCTGAATCATTCGATAGCGATTCAATAAGCAGCGTACTACCAAAATCTCCTCGCGTTGACTCCTCAATTACTTCAACCGAATCCGTTATCAACATGGCTCGCTCAAACAACGCATGGCAATTTGCCGAAGGGTCGTTGCACCGCGAAGCAAAATGCTCACCTGTCCACATCGACTCCAAAACATCGACGGGTAGTAGCGTGTCGGCCCAAAACTGATCAAACACGATTGATCGGCAGGCAAAGCTGTCTAGGTTTTTGGTAGGAGCTACTGCACCTCCATAGCAGCCAACTAAATTCGTTCCTAAGCCTTCGACCGTCACGATCAATGCATAACGAGGTTTGGTTGGCATCGGAGCATCTACTTGTTCTGAGTGGCCGATTTTGTTATGCGTCCACTTGCAATAGCTTGGGTTCAATCATAACGGCATCGTCCGACTCGGGGTTGATCAGCAATCCAAACTCCGACGAGAGCGGAGCAAGCAAATCCTCACCTGCCACCTCAAATAAATCGACCTCCTCCCCTTCGATCTGATCGGAAATGGAATCCACAAACTGCTCGGCATGCTCCGAACTCAGGAACGCAACCAACGCAGGGAATTCCTCAGTCTCCAGGATCATAGCCGATAGGGACTCTTCATCATTACTGAGCGAGACCAGCGTAAAATGTTCGCCGCGAATCCAATCCAAAATAGCCGGTTTATCCTCCGCTTCAATTGCGGAAACCAAACCGTCCAATCGGGATTCAACTTCGTCATCAGCATCTTCGGACTGCATTTTTCTCTTTCCTTTGCGAAATTCTCATTGAACTGGCTCGTAAGTTTGACAAACGATCCTTCAATGGCCTAGAGGGAATTTGCGAAAAACAGAGCATTTCACGATTAGGAAACCGGAAGGTCTTCCCGTTTTTCTAAAACCCAAGCCAATAGGCGCCAAATACCATCCACATCGGAATGGTTACAATCCCTATCAGCGAGGTACCGACAACTACCGTCCAAGCCGTTTCTACACTCTGGTTATAAAGTCGGGTCATTACCAATGGAAAGGTTGCAGCTGGCATTGCTGCTTGCAATAGTAAGACTTCCTGAAGCTCACGAGACGAACTGCCGAATTTTGCAACCATCAAAAATACAATTGGCAAGAGCAAGTTCCGCACAGCTACTGCCAAGACAAGAGGACGCCACGATTCTGAATACTTCACGCGGCTCGCATAGTCATAAACGATAGCCCCACTGAGTACCAGTCCCATGGGTATCGAACAGCGTCCCAACTGTTCGCTCATGTGCAACAGCGGTTTAGGAATGAATGCTTGACCGCCAAGCTGGCGTATCGTCAGCGCGATTACCACGGATATCAACGGCGGACTGAACACAACACGACGCCATGACTTCTTCAGGCCATGCCCGGAGATTATGAACAAGCCAATGCTCCAAAGAGCCATGTCGACTCCGACATTGTGTACTAGCAACGCCACGACGCAGCCGGGGTAGAACGCCTCTGCCAACGGAAACGCTAGATATCCATAATTGGCGATCCCCGCGCATAGCGCAAAAGACCTTCGCTCAGATGGCTCTTTTAGGCCGAACCAACGACCCACTAGCCAAACAACGCTGAGCGAAACCCCGAAACCAAAGGACGTAAGCCCTGCGCCGTAAAGTGACGGCGTCCAAGCCGAGAGGCTTGCTGTGAGCTTGGGGTCCGTCATGATCCGTTGAAAAAAATAGGAAGGCAATAGTACGTTGGAGGTGAAAGCTGCCAGCGATCGATCAACCTCACTCGTAAACCACTTCATGTACCTTGCAAAGGCACCGACGGACATGACCAAGAATACGCCTGATACCGCCGTCGCTATACTAAGAAAGTTGCTGCCCGTTGAGGGTTCAATCGGCATACACGCTTACCGTTTCATGAACGGTAGATCTGGAACCATTCCCGAAAACATGGAACGATCGTCTTGGCTCACCACTACATGGTCGCCTGCTCGCAACGAATAATTTTGTCCTTCCATTACATTTTTTCCAGCGTCGTCGAAGTCTACATCGAGTCGAACCGGTGGCAAGTTCTTTCCATTCGGCCTTAGGATGGTCGTCTTGATCCGTCCAACTTTCTTCTGCAACTTGGCATCGCGAATCAAATCAGCAATGAAGAGCGACTGGCCTGGCACCAGCGGAATCTTTTCGAAATGCCGCTTTCCGTTATTCACTTCAAGCACAATCGCGGGGTTTCCATCGTCCATAGTCAACGGTTTTTGAGCGCCATATTCGCCAAAAGTGTATCCAGCTTGCTTCAGCCCCTTCGTGTCCAGATTGTCCAATGGGCCCTTGGTCTTACCCAAAAGCGTAGAGCAGCCGCTAGAAAGAGTGGTGACGAAAAGTAAACCAACGAATGCCAAAGAGTATGCTTGGCTATTTCCCCAAAAACAAGCAACTTGTGTCAATGCTGTGCTAGCGTTTTTCAAAAATGTACTCATCATCAACAATCCAAATGCCAGAACCCAAGGGGATTAAAGAGCTTCAACGTTCTATTCAGCCTTTCGGCATGAAAAACCATACGGCTTGAACTAAAACTCTACTTTATCGGAATAATCTCCCTAAACCACCAACTCAATTGCATCGGCCGCTAGCTAAATTCCTCCCAGATATAACTATGACTTACACGCTTACTAAGCTGACTTCGCTGAAGTCCAACTCCGAATTTCGACTCCATTCGGAAAGTCTCGGAATCGATTTGCCGATCGACGAATCCCTAGTTCACGGGAACGAATCACCTATTTTATCTTCAATCGTCTGGGGCTCTAAAACAATTGGGAATCGAATCGCTATCCAGCCAATGGAAGGTTGGGACGGTACCAATACTGGCGGAACCAGCGAAGCGACCGTCCGGCGTTGGGGGCGTTTTGGGGAAAGCGGCGCAAAACTGATTTGGGGAGGAGAAGCGATGGCGGTCCGACCAGACGGCCGAGCAAACCCTAACCAATTGCTGATCCTCAAAGAAAACCAAAAAGATATCGAATACCTTCGTTCCACGCTGATACGGAGTCACCATGAACACTACGGCAACGTCGACGATCTTGTCATTGGTTTTCAGCTAACTCACTCCGGCCGCTTTTGCCGTCCCAACGAGAAAAAACGTTGGGAACCGCGAGTTGCTTACCGACACCCAATCTTGGACAAAAAATTCTCTGTCGATAGCGATTCCATGGTGTGGACCGATACTCAGCTCGACGAGTTGATCGGAGATTATGCAGCGGCAGCCAAGATAGCTCAAGAAATCGGCGCCGACTTCGTCGACATCAAGTGTTGCCACGGTTATCTGCTCCATGAATTCCTAGGCGCAAAAACGCGACCAGGGATCTATGGAGGCTCTTTTGAGAACCGTTCGCGTTTATTGTTTTCGATCGTTAAAGCAGTGCAGCAGTCCGCGCCTGGACTCGGAATTGGCGTCCGACTCAGTGCATTCGATACCGTGCCTTTTGTCCCCAATCAAGCAACAGCTGAACCAGGAAAGCAAGGGCAAGGGATGCCAACGGATTTTTCAAGTCTTGTGCCCTACGTCTGGGGTTTTGGGATCGATGAGTCCGATCCGCTTAAGCATGATTTAACGGAAGTGCGCTTGCTGATCCAAGCGCTTTCAACGCTTGATGTCAAACTCGTCAATCTCTCTGCGGGAAGTCCCTATTACACTCCACACATTTTGCGTCCAGCAGCATATCCGCCCTCAGATGGATATCAACCGCATGAGGATCCATTGATATCGGTTGCTAGGCAACTGAATGCGGCGGGTCAATTGAAAGCGCAGTTTCCAAACACGTTGATGGTTGGTTCTGGATATTCCTATCTGCAAGAGTTCTTGCCCAACGTGGGACAACATCAAGTTCGGACGGGCAAGATTGATTTCATCGGATTGGGACGAATGGTATTGTCGTATCCAAAGCAATTGATGGATGCGATTCATTTGGGCAAGAGCGAACGCAAACTTGTTTGCCGAACATTTTCTGATTGCACGACCGCACCTCGCAACGGGCTAGCCTCGGGCTGCTATCCGCTCGACGAGTACTACAAGCGAACGCCAGAGGCCGCTCGTCTCAAAGAAATCAAAGCGAGCTTGTAGTGACTCGCATCGTAGATGCCGAGCGGCTAGTTTTGCTTGCCAAAGTGGATTGGGGCAAGATAGGCTAACTGGCAAGTCTCAATTCAGTCGACGTAGCGGTAAAAACAAAAACCTCGCGAATTGGCATTGACGTTCGAGTTGCTACTGCCGTATTTCCTCTTCCAACAAAGAACCATTTGAAGCTCTGTCGTCGATCGAGAATTTGCGGGAATGTTCGATCGGCCTTCCTCCTGGGTTGGAGCAGCATATAACTGTCAACTAGCGATTACTGGGTCGATTGCTAGATGACGGTGCTTCACGATAGAGCTTAACACTGTGCACCGGGGCAAGCAAAAGTTTGCCCCGGTGCCAGGGAACAAAAAGGCCGATGGCGAAACCATCGGCCTTTGTTTTTTTGCTGGACGCCAAAATCGGGCCTTCCCACTCTCCGACGCTTGCAAAAAACGTCGGCCCGCTTGCTCTGTTTGGCCTGGAAGCAGAACATTCCAGCGGGAAAAGCCTTTGGTATTTTGAACCCCACCGTCTTGATGGGGCTTGAGGCGAAGTAGGCGGCATAGAAAGACTTGATCTACGGAACGGGTTTGAGACCGAAACAAAAAGTTAGAATTGGTTCTCCGGCTGTGTTACAATCCGGCGACTCTGCGAAGAAGCTGTAATCTGAATACGACCCCCCATTTCAATTGAGGATGGATGTAGTCATGCGATGCGCCCCGCTCCTACGTGTCTCTTTGTTGTTGCTTTTAACTTCGCCGGTTTGCATTCCAAGAAGCCTGTCTGCTCAAGAGCCAGTTCGAATCGAGCCTGACCCCAACAAGACCGAAGAGACAGACGAAGATAAAAAAGAGCGTGTCGCTGCCGAACGTTTTCTCGACTTGCTTAAAAAAAAACCTAGACTTGGGACGGCGCTCGATAAAGTCTATGGCTATCACGTTAGTCGCGGCACTCTCGACGCTTTAACAGCCAATTTGGAATCTCAAGCCGAAGTCGGGAAGAATGGGAACCTATGGCAAGTCGTCGGCATGTTTGCAATGCAACGTGGCCAAGACTCACTAGCTGCCTCGGCCCTCGAAAAGGCCGAACTGCTGAATCCAAAAGATCCCCTTGTCAGCTACTACCTCGGCAAGTCGCTCATTCTGCTTGGCCAAGTCGATGCCGCCGCCGCCGCCCTTCAGCGTGCCATCGACAAAAAACCTGCTCGTGCGGACCTGCTCGAAATCTCTCAAGATCTTGGGCGAGTCTATCAACGCACGAACCGAAACGAAGAAGCGCTGGCTGTCTGGAAAAGACTCGAAGCCACCTTCCCAGGCGACCAACAGGTCCAAGAAGAGATCGCAAGCATTCTTGCTGAAGAGGGAGCCCGCGAAGCAGCCCTCGAACGCTACGATGCACTGGCCAAGAACCACAAAGACAAATTTCGCCAAATCGAAATGTCCATCCGAGCCAATCAACTGCGCGCCGAAATGGGCCAACGCGATACGGCACTGTCCAACTTCGAATCGATTCTCCAAAAGGTCAATCCAGATAGCTGGCTTCATCGCGATGTGCGACGACGCATCGATGAAGTCTTCTTAACTTCCAATGACTACGACGGATTGATCCAGTATTATCGCAAATGGATCGAGTCCCATCCCGATGACATCGAAGCCATGATGCGAATCGGTCGACAGCTATCTATTCAACGTCGAGGAGCCGAAGCTCAATCGCTATTCCGACAGGCAATCGAACGAGCTCCGTCCAAGACCGAAGCCAGGCAATTGCTTGTCGACGCTTTGGTTAGCGAGAATAAATACACCGATGCGGCCAAAGAAATGTCTCTCTTGATTGACCTGGAGCCCGACAATATAGACCGATTGGTGCGATGGGGTGAACTGATCATGTCCGACGAGGCAATCGAGGTTGACCAACGACGAAAGCAAGCTGCACTGGTGTGGCAACGCATGTTGGCCAAGCGCGGCAGCGATCCTGTCGCGGTCTCCAGAGTCGCAGATCTGGTGCGCGGTGCAGAACTCCCTGAAGAAGCGATCTCGCTATATCGAAAAGCGATTGCCTTGTCCGATGCCGAACCTCAGTATCGAGAATATTTAGGCGAATATCTGCACAAGCTGGCTAGAAAGGATGAAGCCCTTGTTGCTTGGGAGGAGATCGCCTCAGGCCCTCGCGAGTCACGCGAAAACTGCGTGCGACTTTCCGAAATCATGAAGCAATTTGACTATCCAGAAAAGGCTATTGCCGCGATCGCCCGCGCTTGTGAATTGAATCCAGCTTTCGAACATCGCGCTCGCTACTCCGAACTCCTTAGAGACGACAAACAATTCGATGCATCTCTAGCCCAATTGGATTTGGCGGACAAACTCGCCGAGGACAAGGAAGCGCGCGAGAAGCTTGTCGACCTACGAGTCAAGGCCTATCAGGCGGCCGGCAAATTGCCGGATCGAATTTTGGTCCAGGAAAAACTCGTGGAGTCAGAACAGGCAAACAGCGCCGCTGCCTGGCAATTGTTGGCCATGCTTCGCGAAGCCAATGGCAAATTCCAGGAAGCCGTCGTTGCAATCCAAAAAGCTATCGAGCTAGACTCGAGCAATATCAACTTTTCGCTTGCAGCTGCGCGATTGCAGGAACGGTCTGGGCAGATTGGGCCATCTATCGAAACCTATCGGCGACTCGCCTCCATCGACCGGCGATTCATGAGCAACTACCTAACTCAAATCGCGGGTTTGCAAATGCGGCTGGGCCAAAGCGAAGCCGCCTTGAAAACCGGTCGTGAACTTATCGCATCGGCGCCCGGAAACGCCGACAACTTTCGGTTCTTTGCCGACCTTTGCTTTCAAGCAGGAGACAATAAAACTGGACTCGAAACACTTCGACGCAACTTGCGAAACCATCCCAACGATGTAGACGCGATCAACTCTCTGGCCAAGTACCTTTCGAACGAACTTCAAACTGACGAAGCCATCGAACTCTATTGGCGAGCCTTCGAACTTGCCAAAGATTCTGATGCCAAGGTGACGCCGATCGCGTCTTTGACAGAGCTTTACCTACGCGCGAATCGATTTGAAACGCTCATCAAACGACTTGAAACCATTGGTCGCGAAGCGAACAAGGTACGCGACGCAACCCTTTGGGCGGCGTCCGCCTATCAGTCTGCCGGTGACCTAGGGATGGCCAAGTCGATCCTGGAGCGTTTGATCCGACAAGAAAGCCGGGACACGAAGATCTTTGAACAAATCGTTGCACTATCGAAGGCTGAATACGACCTTGAGTCGGCGGCAGAATACCAACGCCGACTCAATATCATTTCGCCAAGTCCTCAGGGCGAATACGCACTCGCCGGAATGCTCGCTGATCTCGGGCAAATCGATGAGGCGGAAAGCGTATGGATCAAGCTCAGTTCGCGTGACGGTAAAGCCACCTCGGTGACGGCAGCCGTAAACAGCCTCATTTCTAAGGATCAGTTTGAATCCGCCTTGAAGATCGTCGAGAAATCACTTGCTCAATCGCCCGACCAATGGGAGCTCTTTGCCCCCGGCATGATCAGTCTCTACCGAGCCGACAAAAAGACAGCGGCTCGAGAAATGGCAAACAAAGTACTCAGCCTAACGGTACCTCCATGGACGTTGAGCGAAGCCGCAAAACAGCAACTAGCCAAGTCTGCCAAAACACCCAACGCATCGCAATTCGCAATTAATTTCAGCAGAGAGAACGTAGTCAGTCGGCAACGCATGACTCAGCAAATCAACCAGCTGAAGCAATCGGTTTTTCCAGACTCGGACCGTTTTTACGGAAGCAATGGCCCGCCGGCGTTTTCGCCCACTTGCTTTAACGACGTTCGAATCTTGGCCAAAGGCATACTGTTGCAGACCATGGAGTCGAATGATGCCATGGACAACTCCATCAGGGAAAAAGTGATCGTAGCCAAAGAGTCCAAGAAGCCTGACGACCTTTGGGAAGCTATGGACATGATGCTCTGGAAGAACTCGAATCTGGAGTACTCCGCTATAGGCGAGATGGTCGTCGAATACGACGAATGCCTGGGACTTCTGATTTCGATCGGGGACCGCGCCGCAAAGCAAAGCCGTCTCAATCGCCTGATGAACAGTACAACTTCCAATTCGCGAAATAGGAAGCCAATCGCTTTGGAGTCGGAAAAGCTGGCTGAAGCAGAATCACTGAGCAAGGATCTCGCAGATGATTCACAAAGATTGGACGCCATCATGCTATGGCTAGCTGGGCAATGGAAGCTGGCAGGACAAAAGGACAAGGCCGACGCGCTGTTCGAGAAAGTATCTGTCAGTACTCAGCCGAATCAACTGATCCAAGTTGCGACGCAAATGTTCAGCGAAGATGAACCGCAAACCAAACGTGGATTGGACCTTTTCCGAAGGGCGCTCGATGAATCGATCCGTCAACCCAAAGCGCAGGGAATACAGGTTTATACCTATAGCCAATTAGTTGGAGCCTTTGCTGAGAAAGCGACGGCAGAGCAATGGATTGATATGCTCGACCTAGGTATTCAATTCCAAGTCAAGCTGACGTCCAAACGTCGGCCGTCAGAGCGAGTCGCTTTTGTGATGCAGCCGTCCAAACCATACAACTTACGAAACGGCAACAACATGAAAGTACCAGTTTAGTTCCCGCAAGCGAACGGATACCTCGACCAATCGCTGCTGACGTCTCTTAAGATTGCATACGACCAAAAGGATGCCAAAACCGACGAGCTAGAAGCAACACGCGAGGCAATTAGAAAGCAGTTGCACGCCTGGGCTTGGGCTAAAACGGATGATGCGACACTGCGAATCGTGCGGCAATTGGCTTGGATCGCATTCGCGATCTGGGACAGCAAAAAGGATGTTGCGCTTTCAACCTTGATGGAAATGCAAAGCGCGGACCCGGCTAACGAACTGTTCAATTTGTTGAGCATCCGGTTACTTAGTGAAACGGGCCAAACCGCGAATGCCTTGGCCATGGTCGAAAAGATCAAGCCGGTCAATCAGCAAATGCTCGTCGACCGAGAGCTTACGATTCTGCAACTCGTCATTGCCCTGGGAGATCTTGATCGCGCACGTCAAAGCGCGCAACGCCTATTTGTGCTCAGGCTTAAGCCGGAGGTCGAGTTCAAGCTCTGTGACTTGATGTATCAGTTGGGGCTCAAGGAACAAGCGGATCGAATGATGGAGAGGATCCAACGACGGAGTGGCGGCAAACAAGATACCTTGATGCTGCTCATGAACCGTTATGTCAGCACCGGTGATAAGAAAAAGGGGGCTGAGATTGCTCGCGCGATTCTGCGTCGAACCAAACCGCGTGGAGGTTCCCGCTATATGACACAAGAGTTCTCGCAAAATGAGGCCGCGTTGAAAGTATTATCGCAGGCGGGAGAACTGAAGAGTCTCATTGAGCAAACCGAGGAACAACTCAAACGTTCGCCAAAATCGCTCAAAATCATCGACGCATTATCGTCCTACTATGAGGCAGCTGGACGTCGAGATGATGCCACCAAACTTCGCAGCAGCCTCGCGGGAAAAGTTGGCTTAGATCCAACAGCCATCTTTCAAGTTGGAATGGGGCTTTCTCGGGCGAGCAAACACGCGGAAGCTGTCGACCAGTTTTTAGAAGCCATACGCAAGAAACCGGAGATGCTTTCCGATCGATATTACGATATGCAAAACAGCCTAACAACGGCAAAGGCATGGGGCAAATTGATCGCCCTCATCGAAGAAATTGGGCCAAGCAAATTCCGATCATCGTATAGGTTTCAAGAGATAGCCCAGCAACTGGTTCAATCGGCAGACGTCGCAAGTGCGGAAAAACTCTTCGCCGTGGTTGTCGCTAAAGGAGATTTAGAACAGTTGGGTTATGTTGCCGAGGTTACCAAGATTCCGAAATTCAAATTCGATGAGGCGACACAAACGACCGTACTGAAGCGAGTGATAGACCCCAAGTTTACAAGTGGCCAAAACTCGTTCAGTTACGTACGCTCGTATCAGCAGAATGGCAAAATTGACAATCCCATTTTTAAAATGTTGAACTCGATAGCTGAAACGGACAAGCTCTATACTGAAATCTGCTCGGCAATGGAGAAGAAACTTTCGGATACCCCGGAGGAGACATTACCTAGGGCCATTTTAGCGACGGTGCATGCAGGCAAAAAAAAGTGGGAAGAACTTGAGGTGACCATCAAACCCTGGGCAACGCAGTTAGGAAAAGCAAAGAACATTGACGACCTACCAAGCGCGATTTGGTCCGTAGCCAGCCAGATTCCCGATAGTCAGATCGCCAACATGACCAACTTGTTACCACTGCTTGAGGCAGCTTCCCAATCCAAATCGGATCAGCTTCGCAATAACGGATTTCAATATTCCCCTGGCTCGCTTCTGGTCCATTGGTACAGCAAACTTGGGCGTAGCGATGATGCGAAGAAGTTGCTCATGACTGCCCTAAAGGAAAGCAAACTAGATGATCGCTACGGCGGCAACAACCAAGCCTATGCAGAGTACCAGCTCTTTCAGACGCGAACGCAGATTGCGACGTTGCTGGCTAATTCCGGATCTCCTATCGAAGCCTACATCATCCTTCGCCGATTGAAATCCGATACCGGGCTAAAGGATCGTATCCAAAGTTATGCTGGCAACACCGACCATTACGTCAACCAAGTAGAGACGGCAATTAGTTCGAAAATGAGTCCGGAGGTGACTTTGTCGATGGTGGCCCAAACACTTGGGCTTGTTGCACTCACGGTCGTAGCCGAAGAGCCCAAAAAAGTTGGGGAGGATGGAAGCGAAAAAGCTAAAGCCAAAATCAAGAAAGCGGAATTGAAACTAGACAAGGAGCAGATCGATAGCATGTTGGCCCTTGAACTTACCAACTCGAACCCCTTGAGCTACAAGCTCGAATTCCCGCTTGCCTCGTTCGTCGAAAAAATCAGCAAGATCAAAAAAT
>JANLUJ010000196.1:0-7990 GCA_031363425.1 Pirellula sp. | reverse complement strand
CATAG
This sequence comes from Pirellula sp., assembly GCA_031363425.1. Lineage (GTDB taxonomy): Bacteria > Planctomycetota > Planctomycetia > Pirellulales > Pirellulaceae > JBKCUI01. The sequence continues at coordinate 7,985 of JANLUJ010000196.1, read as the reverse complement.
GTAGGTTCGATAAAGCGAAGAGCAGACCGAAATACTTCGGTCGCCTAGGAGCAAAAGGTATGATTAAGATGTCTATTTGACGGTTAAGGGACGCGGTCAAAGCCGAATTCCCCTAACCATTCTGCGGGCCATTACGCCAAAACGATCCTATCGGTTCAATGTAAACGAGGCCCAAATCAAAGTGGAAGGTTCGCCATCTTGCCAGCCAAAAAATCGCAAAAGTTGAATAGGCGAATCGTCAATCGAGCACTATAAATCCGAAACATTCGCTCGGCAAGCGACGGTACCCCTCCCAAACCCCACTTGTCTCCAAATAAACTAGTGCTGTGTTGAAGACCAAATTCAGAAGTTAAAGCGTAAAGTCGTTGGCCACCGGTATGGACAACCATCGGCGGCTAGCGCCTCGCCGCTCACGAACGGAATGGTCCGTGAAAATCGGACCCTAACGCAATAAAACGCATTGTTCTCTTCCAAAAATTGTTCTCTTCCAAAAACGAAAAAGCACCTGAAACCGATGGATCGGCTTGACCAAAACTACATCAACGCGATCCGTTTCCTTTACGAACGCATCAACTACGAGAAAACCGTCGACCGTCCCTACGATAAACGGGCCTATCGATTGGCCCGGATGGCGTTTCTTTTGGAACAACTCGGAAATCCCCACTTAGCCGCCCCAGTAATCCACGTTGCAGGAACTAAGGGAAAGGGGTCGGTCTCTTGGTTGATCGCTGAAACTCTACGTCGCTCAGGCCTTTGCGTTGGCTTGTACACCTCCCCGCATTTGCTTTATCTGGAGGAGAGGTTTTTGGTTGATAGCCAACCGTGTTTGCCCTCTGAACTTTCAGAATACATTGAGAATTTGAAAGCCGCAGAAGCTGCGACTGCAAAATCGTCTCACGGTTCCCCAACATTTTTCGAAATGACCACCGCGTTGGCGTGGACACTCTTCGCCGCCAGAAAGACGGACGTCAACGTGATCGAAGTCGGCCTGGGAGGAAGACTGGATAGCACGAACGTTTGCCAAAGTGCCTTAGCCGTCATCACCTCGATCAGCTTCGATCACCAACAACAGCTGGGCCATACGATCCCCCTCATAGCAGCGGAAAAGGCCGGCATCATTAAACCTCGGGTCCCGGTTGTCAGCGGAGCTAAAGACTCAGAGGCGCAAGCCGTGATTCGAAGCCGCTGCCACGAGATGAGCAGCGAACTTTGGGAACTAGGAGTCGATTTCGGTTCCGTTATTCGTACGCAACAGTTGCTGATCGACGCACTCGACCAAGCATCTTGCCCGGTTTCCAGCCGAATGGATTTTGTTCCGATGAACCAAATGTTAGCCTTACCCGAATTTCATGGTATTGCGCTCCGAATGCCCGGAAAACATCAATCGGATAACGCAGCTCTCGCAATTGCTGTTTGGCATCGATTGAACACGGATGGATGGTCTCTGCCGCGGGCGGCCATTGTCGATGCCCTGGCCGAGACACAGCTAAGTTGTCGCGTCGAATTGGTCAGCAAGTCACCCGCCGTTGTCATCGATACGTCCCACAACGTTGCCTCGATTGGGGCTTTGATAGTCGCTTTGAACGACCATTTCGACCCAGCCAAAAAGACGATTGTGTTTGCCTGTTCGAAAGACAAAGAATATGAAAAAATGCTGGAACAACTTTTGCATTTCGCGGATCGATTGATTCTGACTCAATTTCACAACAACCCTCGGGCAGTTCCTGTTGAACGTCTCGAAGAAATAGCGAGAGAAAAGGCAAAGACTGCTTCAGCCGTCGAAATCCTTGCGGCTCCAACGAGTAAAATCGCAGTAGAATACGCGTGTCGCTCCTCTGTCCCGGGAGAAGTTATTTGCGTTACAGGCTCCTTTTTCTTAGCAGCAGAGACTAGACCGATGTTTGCGGACGATTCGGTCCATGCGTCTCACAAGGAATAAAAATGGATCGCTCAATCAAGGCGGAAAACAAATCTCTGTCGCTTGCAGCCAAAGCCAAGAACAACCACGTTCGTAATTCCGAGGGCGCATGGATCTTTCAGTTGTCTCGAGACGAATGGAGCCACTTGAAACTGACCGATTCGACCGGCCACGTGTACTTGGACGTGGCCGTTGTTCCCCTTTTTCCAATCTCCGCGAGCAAACAATGGGTTTCCATTGTCAGCTCCGAGGGTGAAGAAATCGCTTGTTTGAATTCGATGGTAGGGCTTTCAACTAGCAACGTGGCTTTGTTAGAGGAGGAGCTAGCACTTCGAGAGTTCGTGCCAATCATCGAAAAAGTGGTTAGCGTTTCGGGTATCATGGAGCCCTGTGAGTGGTTCGTCGAAACAAACCACGGCCCAACAAACTTTGTGCTCAAAACCGAAGAAGATGTTCGACGAATCTCGGCCAAGGCCGTCAACATAATCGACGCCAACGGTATACGGTACCGCGTCGACGACATAAAGAAACTAGACAAACGCTCTCGTTCGTTTGTAGAATGGTATGTTTAGAAATCGGACATGCGGTTGATAATTGGCCAAACAATTCCACAATGATTCGACTTCTTGCTTTTATGGTGTTGTTAACTCAATCGACCTCAACTGCGTCGGACGAGTTAATCGAACTTGAATATGCTCCTAGTCCGGTTGCTAATCCACTGAAGGGTTTGGTGCCGTATGCGAGTAGCACTAATGTTCATTTCCTGCATTCGATGGAGTTTAACTATGTCGGTTTTGCTAGGTTGATGAAGGGTTACGACGAATTCGACTGGCGTCCGATGGAAAAACTGCTGAACGAGATCTCGGGTCGAGGTCATCAGGCGGTATTTCGGATTTATTTGGAGTATCCTGCGAAATCCGATGGCATCCCGACTTTCCTGCTTGCAGATGGTCTTAGGGTTCACAAGTATCTCAACACAAACACTCAACCCTATCCACCTGCCAACGTGGAAACACCGGACTATGAAGACAAAAACTTACGCCGGGCATTGAAAAATTTTGTCGCTGCATTGGGAATGAAATACGACGGAGACCCTCGGATCGGCTTCATTACTGCTGGATTGCTCGGTACGTGGGGTGAATGGCACACGTATCCAAAAGATGAATTGTTCGCGTCAAAGTCCGTGCAGAAGGAGGTCATGGATGCATACGAATCGGCGTTCCAGGTGACACCGGTCCTGTTGCGTTATCCCGCGGGGGAAGGCACTTGGGGCAAAGCAGCGAATGCCAGTCGACCTTTCGGCTATCATGATGATTCGTTCGCCTGGGCAACTCTCGATACCGGCAAAAAAGCCGATGACTGGTTCTACATGCCTGCCTTGAAACAAGCTGGTCCACTGGCGACGGACAAATGGAAGGCGCAACCAATAGGCGGTGAGATCCGCCCTGAAGCTTGGGGCAAGGTATTCGACGCCGATCCGGGTGACAAGCGTATTCAGAATTTCCGACAGTGCGTCGATCAAACGCACGCTTCATGGCTCATGGACACTGGAATGTTCGAAAAGACGGCCGGGAAAGAACGTAAGCAGAGAGCCGAAGCGGAGGTGCGGCGAATGGGCTATGAATTCTATGTTCCCTCGATCAACTTATCGACAGAGAACAACAAGCTGACGATGCAGCTTAAGTTGCAGAACCGAGGGGTGGCGCCGTTTTACTACGATTGGAGAGCCGAGTATGGGATGATCGAGAACGGTAAGGTCTGCAAGTCAAACTTTTCCACGGGCAAACTGAAAGGATTACTTCCTGGTGATCCGCCTCGCGTGTGGAGCGACACGATTGATATTTCCGATTTGCCGAAGGGAAAGTACACACTTGCCTTGCGAATTCCTAACGCTTTGCCGAACGGCCTGCCTCTTCGGTTTGCGAATGCGACACAAGACCGTGACCTCGACGGATGGATGTCCTTAGCGAACGTCGAGCGAAAGTAGACTCTCGTTACCAGGCGCCTCTCGTTCCCAGGCTCTGCGGCTCTGCCTGGGAACGCACTGCCTTGGAGGCTCCGCCTCACGCTTAACACCAATCCACCGTAACATCGATCAAACCCTTGCTACCCGCGTAAACGCGTGCGCTGGAGGATCGCCAATGCGTCTGGTCATCACGACTTGAATTCTCCAACTCTTTGCGATAGCTCAGGTCCAACTCCGATCCAGTGAACATGGTTCTCTAGCATGACCCAAGCCAAGATCTTGATACTTCGCTCCGTTTGTAAGAATCGCCAGCTATCTAGAATGACCGATGCATACTCAGGATAAGAGAAGACCGGTAGCCAGGCAACGACCGTGTTAGTCATGAAATGGGGGTAGTGTTCGTCGCCAAAGCGATAGCGAGTTCTGGACATGAATGATGAGTTTCAGAATTGCGCTTTGTATGATTTTCAAGTTGAGAGTGGTTCTCGAACATGTTCGAGTATACCGGAGGCGGAGCCTCCAAGGCAGTGCGTTCCCAGGCAGAGCCTGGGAACGAGGAAACGAGGAACACGACGAGGGGATATGCTTGACGTACTCCGAATTTAATTGCACGATGACATTTCAGTCAAATTCGCTAAACAAAGGATCGCTCAGCGACACACTACATTGATCAAACAGTGGTTCACGGAATATTCACTCTCCTTGGAACGGACTCCCACTGTTTTACGAGTTGCCGTTCGAAGCGCCGACTTGATTTGTTCGTTGGTCGGAATCTATTCCAATGGAACTGCCGTAGGAACATGTCGAGATCAGTCTACAAATTTCCGCGTGTTTGCGGGTTTTTTGTTAAGTGGTCGAGCGACAGGATGCGAATGCCATGAGTCCCGGGGAAAATCCCCCTGCCGACACACGACAGCCTTTCTATCGTTCCTTCTCGAAAACCTAGCCAACCTCCATTCCGAATTGCGACGTCGTGTGGTCGATGGGGATTTCGATTCCGGCGAGCCAGACTACGATTCCTTTAAGCCTAGTCTATACCAACTAGAACTAAATGCGCTGGATCGAGTGATTGAATCCCGCACGCGTTGCATCGAGCCGCCTGCAGACGAACTCAGTTTGCGCCTCGATGCAACTACGTCCAGAGTTGCTTGGAATTTTACATTGGACGAAGGGAAGTTTCTTGTAAAGTCGTGGCAGCAGTCGCAAAGCAGCAACAAAGAGAGTTGGATCAAGGGACGACCTCTAACTCTTCCAATCCAATGGTCTCCTCAGCTCCTTTTCACAGGTGCAGATATGGAGGCTCAGCGTCTGGCGATGATCGATACGGAAGAGACTGACCCCGTCGCGGTTGCATTGCTGCTCGTCCATCAATCCAACGCTCTTTTCGAAGGAAAACCTATTGCACTTTCCGGGATCGAGATCCTGCTTGAGCTTCGTCGCGCCGACGAACGCATTGCTATTCGCCCTGTCGGATGGAAGCCCGAGCATATGATGTTTCTATCGGACCTGGGCGGCATAGTCATCATGCCGAACGAATGTCTGATGCACGTTTTTAAACTGACGCGGGAACAATCCGAAATCATGCGAGGACTCGACTGGATGCGAGAGCTACCAAGCAACCCGTACGAACCGGCCCTGCTAGAACGAGCCAAGTTCCTTCAGACGCTGCTAAATCTTCGGTTGCCGGATGACGTGGCTGGGGAAATGATTCTCGAACCGATTCGAATGGCGCTTTTGCTGAGATCGCATAGCGACGGACAGCTTGACTATGGTTTTCGTATTCGCGACTCCGATGGTCAATTGCGCCGTCCGGGTATTGGCCCCAGCGTGCGTTCAAGTCAAATCGCAAATAAGCCTATACAGTGGTTGCGATCCAGCGCTGCAGAACATCAAGCGGTTGCTGACTGGGCTAATCGTCTAGGACTCGACAGCACCCAGGTTGAGGGCAATGTCGAAATTCTCGATGAATCCTTGCAGTTGATCGAAGCCCTGCAGGAGCATGAAAACGAAATAGAGTTATTGTGGGAGAAAGGGACCGAAGCGCGACTCGTGATAGCAGGAACTCTCAAAACAGAGAACGTTCGAGTCGAAGTTACCCAAAAGCGAGATTGGTTTCAACTCGAGGGTTCGTGCAAGCTTGGTGGGGAGTCGATCGCAATCGCCAAGCTGATGGAGAGTTTATCGAATCCTGCCTTGCATAGCGAACTTGGAGAATATATACGCATCGAAAAGATCGGTTGGGTACGTGTGGCCGAGCATTTGCGGATGGTATTGCAAAGATTGCGTGATCAACTCAATGAGCAGGACGGAAGTTTGCAATTCGATGATACGTCGATTGCGGGGCTACGTTCACTTCAAGACGAGGTGTTCATAGAACCGAGTCAGGCTTGGCAGAATTGCTTAAATCGATTGAACAATGCCGAACTGCTTGACCCGGTCCTTCCGGTTGGTCTGAAAGCATCGCTGCGAAGCTATCAAATGGAGGGGTTTAAATGGTTACGGCGCTTGGCCGAGCTTGGAACAGGCGCGATCCTCGCTGACGACATGGGCTTGGGCAAAACTGTTCAGACGCTCGCACTGGTACTCGATCGAGCGTCGCTTGGTCCGACCTTAGTTATCGCACCAACCTCCGTGGGATTCAATTGGATGCGCGAAACCACCAAATTTGCTCCTGGGCTTGAATCGATTCTGTACCGCGAATCGGAGCGCAGCGAAGTGCTTGAATCCGCGGCAGCCAATCAAGTGATTGTTTGTACCTATGGACTGGCGCTTCGCGACGCCGAGAAACTGGAAAAGGTACAGTGGGCTACGATGGTTCTCGACGAAGCACAAGCGATTAAGAACAGCCGGGGCAAGACATCGCAGGCTGTTCGGAAATTCAAAGCGAGTTGGTCAGTCGCGCTAACCGGTACTCCAGTCGAGAATCATTTGGGGGAGTTGTGGAGCATTTTTCACGTGGTCGCACCCGGCTTGCTTGGTAGTTGGCCGCAGTTCCGTCTACGCTTTGCTGGTCCTATAGAAAATCACAACGACGAACAGCGACGTCACGCGTTGCGGCAACGAATCCAGCCATTCGTACTGCGACGCACCAAGCAGGAGGTGCTCAAGGATCTACCGTCTCGAACGGAGATGAATGTTTATGTCGTATTAAGTGAATCGGAACGAGCCATCTACGATCGCATTCGACTCTCGATTCTTGGCGAAGTCGACAAAGTCGCTAAGATTCAAGACATCACCGACCTTCGATTCAAGTTGCTTGCGCTCATAACGCGTTTGAGGCAAGTTGCATGCCATCCAGGCTTGGTGCATGAATCATGGTTTGAACCCTCGGCGAAACTGATTCAGTTGCGTGAAATATTATTGGAACTTCGCGAGGAGGGCCATCGAGTATTGATCTTCAGCCAGTTCACAAAGCATTTAGCTTTGATTCGCGCGATGCTAGATTCAGAAGATATTTCGTATCAGTACCTGGATGGTTCTACACCGGCAGAAGAACGGCAGGTGCAAGTGGATCAGTTTCAAAATGGGGATGCGATTGCATTTCTCATTTCACTCAAGGCGGGCGGTACCGGCTTGAATTTGACAGCAGCAGACTATGTAATCCACATGGATCCCTGGTGGAATCCTGCCGTGGAGAACCAAGCGACAGATCGAGCGCATCGTATTGGGCAAACGAAACCTGTGATGGTTTATCGCATCATTGCCAAAGATACGATCGAGGAAGAAATCCTGAAGCTGCATGAAATCAAACGGGACCTAGCCTCTGCCGTGTTGTCCGGAGCTCAGAGCGCGGGCAAGTTGTCGGCGGCTGACTTGATGAAGCTGATTCGCGGATAAGGTGACCGGCAGACTGAAAAGTACCAGTAGCACGACGCGCGAGCTAGTGAATTGAAAGCCGGAATCACTAGCTTGCGCGCTGTTAAGTTGCACACTTTTGTTTTCCCGGAGGGAATAAAGGCATTAGCCGGTGGTAAGCGCAGCGTCACCACCGGAAAAGTAAAGAAAATCCCCGTGCATCCCTTCGGGATGCTAGCGCAATGGTGCTGGCATCCCGAAGGGATGCAAAAATTGCGTAACGTCATCTACCGGTGGTGGCGCTGC
>JANLUJ010000881.1:0-5418 GCA_031363425.1 Pirellula sp. | reverse complement strand
CTTCGGCAATACTGCGGACTGCCTTTTTCATCCGCCGAACCTCACAATTTCGGACCGTTTCGGAATGATGGAAGAGCACTTGAATTGGCATAGTGTTAATTTGGGTCAGTCAGGGGGCTGTTAGCGATCGCCGTGATTATAACCAACAGGGGCCTTGGCGGGACTGGAGAATCCTTGCGTGGCGTGCTCTTGCAGGATTCTTCGGATTCATTGCGAAGCTCGTCAAAATTGGTAAAAACACTTCGATCTTCGGCCCGTTCTGCCGAAACATACGGTATTCGCAAACCAGTAGTCTGGTCGTAACGAGGGGGGCCCCGTTCAGCGAGTTCGCTAACAGCGATGTTGGCAAATACTTCGTTGACGATTGGTAGTCCACTCGCAGTCGATCCGGTCAGGATAGTTTGCAGGTGCTCAGGTACTAGACAACAGCTCCAAAGCGCCGTTTTTCCCGCAAAACAAACCGTAGGAGGGTTTCCATGCGACGATTCTTTTTGGGCATGGCGATCGCCTCGCTGACCGCCGGTGCTCCCTTGACGGCGTTCGGTGGAGATCGCGAGATCGCCGATGCCATCGTTTCCACACTTAAACAAAAGCAAGCAGACGGAGCCCTCAAAGGTTTCGACATCGACCTCAGTGTCGAAGATGGCAAAGTTGTCATCGGTGGCACCGTAGCAAATCAAGCCCAATTGGATAGCGTGCTAAGTGTCGCTTCCAAAACGGCTGGCGTGAAGGTAGTCGAGAACAGGGCAAGCGTTCGTGAGCAAATAGCTACAACGCCTGCGTTAGACGTAAACACGCATTCGAAAAATGCTGTAATGCCTGCATCGGCAAATGAAACCGCCGATGATTCACCTGCTTTGATGCCAGAACCAAACCGGATTGCCGAAAGCCAACCCGTTTTGTCTCCAGTTGTGTCGCCTGTTGATGCGGGCATCACATCGGAAATACTCGGTCGACTAGGTAGTGCTCAGAAAAATGGTCACCTCCGAAACTTTGAGATCGATATCTCGACGGTTGGTGGTGAAGTTTGGGCTCGCGGCGTTGTCGCTACACCTGAACAAAAGCAATTGGTTCTTAAAACTGCACAGTTGACGCCTGGTGTTCGCAAGGTCATTGATGACGTGAGCGTAACCGGTCGCGTTCGACAGGCCAGCAGCGAAGTGGCAGCGCCTTCTTCGATGCCAGTAGTAGGCAGTGGCGCTCCAAGAGCCTTTGCACCCAGTGCATTGATGAATGGATCGCTGAACCCCTCGCCATCGATGAACCCGATGCCGTCCTACGGTGGGCCGGCTGCTCCGGTTCCAATGCAAGGCGGACCTGGTTATGCAGGAGGTACACCTCGCTACGACCAGCCAAACATGCCTGGTTACGCATGGCCAAGCTATGCTGCATATCCCAACTACTCCGCAGTGACCTATCCAAAGCAATATAGTGCTTCGGCTTGGCCATACATCGGACCGTTCTACCCGTACCCACAAGTTCCACTCGGATGGCGTAAAGTCGCCCTCGAATGGGATGACGGACTCTGGTACTTGGACTTCACAAGCAAGTAGTCCAAACGGACGGATGCAAACAAAAAAGCCGATGCAAACTGCACCGGCTTTTTTTATTTTGTATATTGCCAGTCGCCTCGTTTAACCCCGACGGCGGCATGATTCCCGAGCCATACGGCTTGCTACTTGATTCGGCGTTCTTTAAGCCGAACTGCCTTACCGCTTCGCTCTCGCAAGAAGTACAGCTTAGCACGGCGAATCACTGATCGTCTCTTGACTTCGATCTTTTCGATTCGTGGCGAGTGCAGCGGAAACTTTCGCTCAACCCCTTCGCCAGCCACAATGCGACGTACTACAAACATCTCGCGTGTACCTGAACCGCTCTTAGCAATCACGATGCCGCTGAAAATCTGAATGCGTTCTTTCGTGCCTTCCTGGATCTTGGTATGCACATCGACGGTGTCGCCGATGCCAAATTCATCGACTTTCTCCTTGAGAGAAGACTGCTCAACCAATTTGAGAATTTGCTGGCTCATGATCTGATCGACACGTTTTTTTGGAGACAATGGAAAGTAATGGTGCAAGGGGCCAATATACTGACGGATTGTGCCTGTGTTGGGAAGGCCAAAAATGCTGAAATTTCAGGGTGCGAGCTTAACCAGTGTCCGGCTGAGGACAGCCAGACCTACGTTTGAGTTAGCATTTATAACGCCGATCTGCTAGGAAGACCATCGCCGGCACCATGCGTCTACAATCTCCGATACCATCACGCAATCCGCATCGTTGGTCGTTAGTAAATGATTGCAATTAGGCAGGCTAATCAAGGATCTTGACGTTGAAAGCCTGCTTCGGTCGGGCCCATACAATCCGCAATTGATCAATGCGTTTCGAAAGTCAACCGTTTCGTCGGATGGTGAATGGAACGCAATCATCGGCTTAGTGATCAATCGCACTGCTGACGGCAGATCGTGGGAACGGAAGTCTTCGAGCATTTGCCGCTTAATCCTGTGAACTCGTCCACCGATCGAAACCGTGCCGTCGCCTCGGGAAACGATTTGAATATTCATCGACTCAAGCAAGCTGGCAAGATGGTGTGTATCGCTCGGGGATGCAATCGCAATTACCCCCAGAACCGTCGGCAATTCCATGGCCATCGATAGACTTGTTGCACCACCGAAGCTATGCCCGATCAAGAAAGATGGCGGTCGATACTCACGTGCCAAAAAGGTAACCGCCGCGCGAAGATCCTCTCGGTTGGTGGTGAAGTTCGTATCGCTGAAGTCCCCTTGGCTATTTCCGAGACCGGAAAAATCGTATCGCAGTACACCCCACCCTTTGTCTGCCAGCCCTCGACTGATACGTACAATCGATTTGAGATCTTTGCCGCAGGTGAAGCAATGCGAAAAAAGCAGGAAGCCGCGAAGTTGCCCGGCTGGCAATTCCATGATTCCAGCCAAAAGGTTTTTGGCATGCCCTGGGAATTGCACTCGTTGCGTGGATCGTTCCATGAATGACTAGCGAACTCGCTGCATCTGAATCGATCCGTTGTCGCCGGACGCTTGAAAACTGCCGCTAAGCCCACTTTCGTTCGCTTGGGCGGTCATTCGATAACTGCCCATAATAGGCCCAAGCGGTTTCTCGGCGTTAAGAAAAATGTTCCCGAATGCATCTTGAGTGGGCTGGAGCGTGACTCGGTAGGCAAACGGGATAATCAATGCGAAGCGCCCCGTAAATCTTGCTTGATAGTTTCCGTCGGTTCTTGGTTGAACCACAGCCCGCATCGGACCATGATGCCCCGTCGAGCCGCTGCTCCACTGGCCACGATAGACGCCTATCGGGCTATCTGCAAAAGCATTTTGTGATGAAGCAAAACAAATCGCTCCCAACGCAAACGCCACAAATCGTCGACCAAACTTAAGAACCATAGGAATTGCAATGTTCAAAAACTGGAATTGGAAAGAGAGCGACGCTCAGTATCCAGGTTGAACGGGACCGGTCGATTTGTCAACACGGCAACCGTCAACAACAATAGCCAAAGCCAAACGCCAATGCCCAGTACGCCCATTGGTCCTGTGTACCTTTCCAACACATAATGGAGGATCAAAAGGATCGGCGGTATTTGTGTTAAGGCGAGCGACGAAATGAAAATACTTGGTTTATCTACCACGCTCTGGCCAGCGTAGCTATCCTCGCCAAAGCGTGGATTGATTGGTGTATCTTGCCCGTCACGTGTCCTCGCACTGTTTAGCCAGCGTGGCACCCAGACTGCTGCTGGCCACATTGCCATGAAGTAATGTCCTCGTGCAATTGGCAAGACCAACAGTGTAGCCGCGTTGGCGAGAGCAAATGCAACCAGCAACGAGCTAGAGCCTCCTCGCCACAGGATGGCCAGCAGGGCAACAGCTGTCGAGACAATCGATACACATCGCACTGTTGTCAAAACAAATCTTCCCGAGGGCATGTCCATCGGAGACAAACCCCTCGTGCTAGAACGAAAATGCTCGGTGGACATGTGATTATTTCCGAGAATCCAAAATCCGTTCATCTGGCTCTGGTTCTTTGTGGAATGGCTGTCTCCAGCAAATGGATCATTGCTTAGTTCATTGGTTCGTGCCAAGACTTGTCGCCGCCAAGTTTCCAAGTTCATTTGATTCTGGTGCCAACCAACAATACTAGCGGGCAAGATCCAAATTCCAATGACAAGTCCGATAACCAAACCGAAAGCCGCTGAACCAGTTCGCAAAATGGTCGATGTCCTCGCACTGCGGCATATTCGTGTCGCCATCAACACCAGTCCACCAATCAAGATGACAGTTGGTAATGCGGGCGAGATTTTTAGAATAATAGCCCCTGCCAAAATCGTACCACCGAAGACGGCCGACTTCCATTTGGTATTGGTGAGAATCATACGTACACCAAGTAACGTTAAGTACAACTGTAGAATGCCGACCTGGCCGCGTTGGAGGCAGTTGAGCGTTGACAAACTAAAGCCGACCATGCAAACGATTCCGCCCCAATTTGCTAAACGGTCAACCCTATCCGAGGCCTCGCGAGGAAATGCCCACGCATCGAGCAACGTGAATTCATGAAAGGCACCATACAGGCATGCGATACTGATCCAAAACCAAACTACGCATTGCCACCCCTCAGGCAAATTGGCAAGTGGAGAAACAATTAACGCGAACGGAGGAAGGTACAAGTAACCCCATCCTCTGGCGTTAGTAACCGCATAAGGGTTCTCTCCAGCAATCGCTGCTTTTCCGGCAACAGTATAAACCGTGAAGTCTGTGCGATGCGCGTCGGGCCGATTTGGATCGAGCCTTCCTCGCGGCCACACATCAACCCAGCACCATACCGCGAGCACAATCAAGACAGAAATCGCTTGGTAATGATTTGAAAATACAGCCGTTGCATTCTCATTTTGGATGTCCAATCCGGTCACACTTCTTATCTCCTCGAAGAATCGGTAACGAAGACCTGATGTTAGTGAGCCGCTGGGCGCTAGCCGCGGGTGACTTAAATCGTAGCGAAAATGGCATCGGGATACCGGCGGCTAGCGCCTTGCCGCTCACGAAATGAGTGACCTGAGGCTAATGCCTCGTGTTCCAGTTAAACGGTCTAACAAATACAACCCCTCGCGTATTGGTATTGTACGTCCGGCTGAGGACAGCCGGACCCACGTGAGGCTGCTCCTACGTGAGGCTGCTAAGGAATCATCGCGACCCGGATTCGAAGCACTTGCCTGGGCGTCGCTTGTGATACGGAGAGTTGGTACTTTCCGATCTTGGTTTTCGCACCTACCTTCGGGATGCTTCCGAGCGACGACACGATCAAGCCGGCTACCGTTTCGTACTCATCTGATTCGGGAAGATACAGGGCCATTTGACGATTTGCGGCAGAAACCTCCATGACTCCCGCTATACTG
>JANLUJ010000100.1:0-1431 GCA_031363425.1 Pirellula sp. | reverse complement strand
TTGGCCGCGGGTACTTATACTATCTCGGAAGATTTAACCAAGAGCGACGTCAATAACGACAAGATTCCTGACCGAGGCTTCTTCATCGGATCATACCAAGTAGACCAAGGGCTTCGTCGATCGACTCCTGACATCACGACCAAGGCTTTGGCGCAAGGCGACGTATTGAATGGACAGACTTTCGGCAATTACATCACGGGTTCCATTCACGGCGTCAAGTTTGAAGATCTAAACGGAAATGGGGTTTGGGACAAAGGCGAATCGCCTCTTGCAAGTGTCTCGTTTGACCTTTGGAAGTTCAGCAAGACGACTACTCAAAAGCTCGTCAGCGGTGTTACGCTAACAAACTACATTTGGTCGAAGGATGAACGAACCGCAAAATCGGATGTCCACGGCGAGTTCTGGTTTACTAACCTCGATCCAGGCGTATACGAAGTAGTCGAGCAAAGTGGCCCCTATATTCAGACCACAAGCCAACCAACCAAAGCTCCGACCACCAGCTCCAATCCAGCTGCATCAACAACTGCTTTTTCGATAGTTAGCCGACGAGAATTCGTTTGGGAGGCAGGTGCATCCGCTCGTCCAATGGATTTGGATGGCGATGGCAAGTTAAGTCCAGATGAGTTTGCGGTCGCTGCCGCCAATGCCGCCATGAAGAAGGAAGTGCTGGCCACACCCGCGAACCCCGAACTAGCGCCGAACTTGGTTGCGGGCGCGAATGACAAGTCTCAGGATTTGTGGTTCGGCAATCTGCGATTGGGCACAGTCACCGGCTTCAAATACGAAGACACGAACCGCAATGCCATTTTTGACGGAGCCGACGTCGGTCTTCCCAACGTGAAAATGTTGTTGCAAGGCACGACCATCCTTGGCAAGTCCGTCTTGTCGACTGTTCTAACTGGAGCGGACGGAAAGTTCACGTTCGGCAGTGTTGTTCCAGGAACCTACACGGTTTCCGAAAGCGCTCTGACCGATACCAATAATGACGGAACTCCGGATGTTCAGCAGGAAATGATCCTGGATGCAACGCAGCAGACTGTGACACTGGCCAGTGGCGATGTCATCAATATCAAATACCAATGGGCAGACTACATCTATGGATCGATCCACGGAGTGAAGTTCCAAGACACGAACGCCAACGGTACCTGGGATAGAACCCTCACCGGTGCGCTTGCTGAACCAGCCTTGGCAGGCATAGCCTTTGATTTGTATAAGTTTAGCAATACGACGACTCAGAAGGTAAACAGCGGTTCAACGCTAACGAGCTACAACTGGTCCAAGGTTGGCTCGTCGACAACGAATCTGCATGGCGAATTCTGGTTCACCCAGTTGGATCCAGGCACATACGAAGTAGTCGAAGGCACGAACCCAACATGGTTGCAATCGACCAAGCAGCCAACGTCGATCACCACTTCGAGCAACCCTGCAACA
>JANLUJ010000078.1:0-1812 GCA_031363425.1 Pirellula sp. | reverse complement strand
GCGCGGTATCGTCGGAATCGAACTGACACCCAACATCGCCAGCAACTTCGCCGCTGCCTTCTGCACAGAGGCACCCCAGGGGCCGATCGCAATCGCTCGCGATGGTCGAATTAGCGGTTCGATGTTGGCTGACGCGATTGCCGCTGCAATTGTTGGTCACGGGCGTGATTGTTTGGATCTTGGGGTAGCGAGTACGCCGACGGTTGGCTCTTTTGTGCGTGAATCAAAAGCTGCGGGCGCAATTCAAATTTCCGCCAGTCACAATCCACCTGCTTACAACGGCATGAAACTTTTTAGCGCCGAAGGAAGGGTATTGCCGAATGAGCCGGGGAATCGCGTTTTACAAGCTTATCGACAAAATCGAACGGACTGGCAGCCCGCGGAATCCCTGGGCGCTAGGCAGCCCATTCAAGACCCTCACTCGGGCCACCTTAGGTTGATTTTAGCAACCGTCGACGTCGAGGCTATTCGGCGAAATCGTTTCCGCGTATTGCTGGATAGCAACCATGGAGCCGGATCCATTCTCGGACGCAAGTTGCTGGAGGCCTTGGGATGTGATTACCTGATAATGGGGGACAGCCCCGATGGAAGGTTCTCGCACCCACCAGAGCCGTTGGCTGAGAATCTATCAAACGTTTCGCCGCTGGTTTCGCAAAAGAGTTTTCACATCGGCTTTTGCCAAGATCCCGATGCCGATCGATTGGCTCTCATCGATGAGGCTGGGCACTTTATCGGTGAGGAGTACAGCTCCGTGCTTTGCATGAAGCGGGCACTGATGTTGCATTTGGGTCCCCTTGTGACCAATTGTGCGTCGAGCGGCATGACAAAATGGCTTGCCGCAAAACATGGCGTTCCTTTCGAACAAAGCAAAGTTGGCGAAGCCAACGTAGTGGATGTGATGCAAAGGTACGGCGCCGTTTATGGAGGCGAGGGAAGTGGAGGGCCAATCGATCCTCGCGTTGGTTTCATTCGGGACAGTTTTGCAGGTATGGCTCAAGTGCTCGATCTGATGGCGGCAAGAAAAGCCACGTTGAGTGAATTGGTCGGTGAGCTACCTCGCTTGGCAATGATCAAGGATAAAATGGTGCTGTCGAAAGAAGAACTGTCAGCATCCATATCAAGACTCTCGGAAGAGCTCAAAGCGGAATCGGTCAGTACTCTAGATGGAATACGGTTGGACTGGTCCGATTCTTGGATGCTTTTGCGAGGCAGTAATACCGAGCCAATCGTCAGACTCATCGCGGAAACCCCCAGCGAAGATCAATCGAGGAAGCTGATAGCCAAAGCCAAACACATAATAGCTAGACAAGGCACTACGGTTCGCGATACCAATTCTCTCTCGTAAGTGCGCTTTCATGAAGCCCGCATCGAACCAGCTCAATTATCTCCGGGTTGTCTCTGAGTTGTTTGAGAAGCAATAGTTCGGATGTGCGTTCAAACAAAGCGGCTACGGCGGGGTAGACGCGATTGGTAATAATATGCCCAGCTTCCATGTCGGATCGCAAATAAAAGGCGATGGTAGTATCCGATACGGACTTGGGGACTTCATCGTCCTCCACGTTCAACATTCGGCGAATCGCCTGACCAACTGGGCTTTCGGACTGCCCTATACGAATTCTCAATGCTTCCCAAGCGCTCTTCCAATTCTTTACGCTTTTCCAGTTGGGAAGATTCTCGAGCTGCAAGACTTTATGGGACATCCAACCGCCAAACGTGTCCGACAACTCGGGTCGACCAACAACGAGAGCTTGCGCGTAACCTAGTTCTGGCTGACCGTTGTCTACGATGCCAATCTTTTCGAATCCAGAGTCG
>JANLUJ010000059.1:0-6201 GCA_031363425.1 Pirellula sp. | reverse complement strand
TGACTCTGTGGTTGAGAGACTTTCCTACTGAAGTTTGTGAATCATACGCCACACGGCCCGGGGGGCCATGCTACGAATTACTTCGCATTGCGAATGCAATACAACCGATTGTCAGAGCGAATCAATAGTCGATCACCTGAGATCGATGGCGTCGACATACAGATCTCTTCGTCCGCTAATTTATTCGTGTGCAGTATGTCAAACGTCTTACCAGCACGTAAAACCGTACAGAGACCATCCTCATTCAAACAAAAAATTTTCCCGTCGTAACTCCAAGGCGAAACAGTATATCCCGTACCTCGGGATACGCGTTGACGTTCGTAGTCAGGCTCACCGGTTTTAGCGTCTAGGCTACTAGCAATCCCTCCATCGTATAGAACAAAAAGGCGACCATCGTTTACCAGCGTGGTTGGGTTGTAGGGCGCAATCTTGTTGCTCGACCAGACGATGAAGCTGTTGCTGCTTTCGTCCTTGGCTAACGAAATATCTCCTTTTGCACCGGGCTTGATCGCGTACATGGCCTTAGTGGGGTCTAACACGTAGCCTGAGCTGATATACAGAAGACCATCTGCTACATAAGGCGTTGCAATCGTGATACTGGACATGCCTTTGAGATACCAAAGCAACCCACCGTTAAGATCGTAACTCCGAACCGCCTTTGTCCCCGCTGTCACGATTTCGGTTCCACCTTCATGTGTCCATACGAAGGGAGTCGACCAATTGCTTTTTTCATCTCGTTCGACAGACCATAGCTCCTCGCCGGTGAACTTGTTGAGTGCCAACAAGGATGACTTTTCGTCATTGTCATTTTGATAGTAAAGAACATTGCCGTGCAATGTAGGCGATCCGGCTGTTCCCCAACCGTTGCGAGTTGGATGGATAGGAAGTTCATGGCTCCAGACTGTATTGCCTGCCATATCAAAACAAAAAATGCCCACGTTCCCAAAGCTGACAATCAGGTGCTTGCCGTCGGTAACAGGGGTCTCGGATGCATAGCTGTTCTTGATGTGAATAGGCGAAGTCGGCGTACCGGTTCGAACGGTTTTTTCCCAATTCACTTTGCCTGTGCTTAGCTCCAGACACATGACCTTCCACTCGTGCGTCGTCTTTGGAATATCGAGCCGATCACCCCCGAAGTAAAGCCCTTTCTTCAGTGGCTCAGTGACACCGGAATTGATGACGGTCGAAAGGAAAACGCGATCACCCCAGACGACTGGCGATCCCCAACCCCGTCCTGGGATTTCCACTTTCCATTCGACGTTCTCCGTCGCTGACCACCGATCCGGCAAGCCGGAGTTGCGAGATACTCCTGTTGCGTCCGCACCACGAAATTGAGGCCAGTTCGTTTGGTTGGGTTCCTGTGCGAGTGACGTGATGGCTAGAAAACCGCACAGCAAACTGAATACGATACTAGTTTCATGGGAAATGAATTGTCTTGGCATTTAGATCTCAATGTCGAGTTTATTTCGTGGTTTTCCGGGCGCTCCACTCTTTGGTAGCCGAAAAGCCTGAACCTTCCGCAGCACAAGGCGTGCGGGATTCAAAACACCGCCAGCTAGCCCCTGCTGCCCCACGTTGTTAGCCAAATGGAAACTGCCCTACGCGAATAGCTCTGGTACGGCGAGCGCTTTTACTAATTCCCTAGGCTGGTTGAGATGATTGTAGACGATTGTTTCTGGGTCGATACCGAAGGAATGGTAAATCGATGCCAAAAGTTGGGCCGGATGCAAAGGCGACTCTATTGGCGCGCTAGCAGTTTTGTCACTCTTTCCATGAACATATCCTCGTTTGGTTCCAGCTCCGGCCATAACGGCCGTGTAACAGTACGGCCAGTGGTCACGACCATCGTCCGTGTTGCCGTTGCCGCTGGTGCTAACTCCCCGTTCCGGCGATCGACCGAATTCGCCAACCGCAACCACCAAGGTATCCTCGAGCATGCCGCGTTGATCCAAATCCTCAATCAGTGTGCTCAAGCCTGCATCGAGCATCGGAGCCGATTGGTTCTTCATCCGCTTGGACAAGTCGACGTGATGGTCCCACGAATGGTTATCGCTGTTAGCTACCTTGGGCCAAATGACTTCAACGACTCGCGTACCGGCTTCGACCAATCTTCTGGCCAACAAGCAACTCTGCCCAAATGCATTTCGGCCATACGCATCGCGTAGGACTTCGGCCTCTTGACCTAAATCGAAGGCCTCTCTCGCCTTTCCCGAAACGACCAACGAAAGGGCTTGCGAAAAATACTCATCGAGTTGTTGATTTTCGACAGCCGCATTGATGATCGGCATCTGAGCATTGATCAAGTCTCGTAGCGCAGCCCGTCGTTGAAGACGGACCGCGAATACCTCAGGTCGCAATTGCAAATCGCTGACGTTGATTCGGTCCATCTTATTCGCATCCAAATCATCGCCGTCTGGAAACAATGTGTAGGGGTCATATGCCTTCCCTAGAAACCCCGCGTAGCCGCCTTTGCCAACGACATTGGATTCTTGAAGTGGTCTAGGTAGCGTGACGAAAGGCAACATCGGCTCGTCAGCAGGCCGCAATCGGACAATGTTCGATCCGAAATTCGGAAAATCCTTCGGGGTCGGCGGCTCCAATTGTCCGGACGGACTGACTTTGTCGGTCGTGTAGCCGGTCATCATTTGGTAAATGGCAGCCGTATGATTGAACAAACCATTGGGCGTGTAGCTCATCGAACGAATCATGGTGATTCGATCGTTGATCGTGCTCAATCTCGGCAAATTTTCCGTGAACTGAATGCCAGGAATCTTGGTGGAGATATTGCTGAAGACGCTTTTTACTTTGTCCGGAACGTTTTCCTTTGGATCCCAGAGATCCAAGTGACTTGGGCCACCTTGGAGATACACCATGATCATCCGCTTGGCTTTGTTCCAACCCGGTGCCTTATTCCCTTCGGTCGCTTGAACCGATTTCAGTTTGAGCAGACTCGCCAAACTCAAACCGAACAAACCTGAGCCACCAACCCTCAAAACGTCGCGACGCGATATGTTGAGATGACGGTCACAAAGATCTTTGCCTGCACTGCCAATCAATCGAAACATGATGGTGATTCCTACAATGTTTAAGTATCTACGATCGACAGTAGCATGGCCCCTCGGGCCGTGCTGTTCAAATCGCGAACAATTGTTGAACGAACGGATCCAATACAAGCCCGACGCGCAAGCGAGGGATTTGTGTTTTTCATCCCTTGCTTGCGCGTTGGGCTTGTATTTTGGTAGCACGGCCCAGGGGGCCATGCGACGACTAATGGTTGAACAAAAACGCTGGACTATTGATCAGGGCCCAAGCGATATCTTCCGCCGCCGTTAGCCGCGATTGAAGTCGTTGAGTCTCGCTCTCCTTTACGTCATTTCTCAATCTTACCAATCTACCGTCGTCCATGAGGGGTACTGACAGTCGTTCGATCCTCTTTTTTAACGTAACAACCAGCTCATCTTCGGCAAGCGGCTGATTTTCCTTCTTCAGCGTATCGTTCAGTTTTCTTAACTCCGATGAGGAAAGTCGGAAGTAACTCAGCGAATCCTTGGTAACTGGTTCCGTCCAATCGGATTTTGGTAACTGAGCCACGGCAGCGAGAGACTCGGGTAAACCGAGCGTTAGCTCCCCTTCTCGATATCCAACACTCAAACGAAACCGGCCGAGCCGATGATCGACGGCATCGTGGAACTGATGGATTCGCCATTGAATAATCTCGCCCGGTAGAATCTTGATCGGTTCTTCGGTTGCAAACACGCCCCAATGTTCTGCTTTCTCCGCACCGTTGATGGCCCAGCCCCCTTGATCTTTCGGTTTGTTATCGATGGCCGCCGCAGCAGAAAAGCCAGATTGATCATAGTCTGTCAAGCCTTTGACTAGTTTCACCTTCCGCATTTCCTTAATCTTGTCTGCCTGTCCAACGAACAGCTCCAATTCCGTGATCACGAAGTTGCCATTGTCGGACAATCCAGGGCCCGCAGTCTTAAAGGAACCGGTCAAGGCTTCGAGTCGAACCGTGTTGAATTCGGAGGGATCCACCGCTGTGTCGATCGTGTAGACTGTTTTGTCAGCGGATCCACTTGCTACCACAGACCGGTCTCCCTGCGGAACCAATACTGCTTTGTTGGTTGATACCGACTTGAGCGGCATGAGTGTCCGCCAAATAGTCGCGTTTTTGCCTTTGTTCAAGAACTCTTCTACCTTGTCGGGGAGAACGGCTTCATAAGCATCCACGGCCGCCTTGGCTGCGATGCTACGATCGACTCGACTCTTTTCTGCAGCAACGCGTTCGGGCTGGATTAGCTCAATTCTGGCTGCAAGCTTGGTTTCTGCTTCTACGCGTTCTTTCTCCAGTTGTGCTAGCCGCTTAGGTTTTTCTTCCAGCCACCAAGCTTCACGTTCGGCAAGACTCTTGGCCAGCGATTCATGATCGGAAGCGATGCGACCTGTTACCGTGGTCGCCGCTTCGATTTCAGCCGGCCTAGCAGGTCGACTCAGGACTCGCATAAACAGCTCATTGATCAAATCGGAATCATTTGCAAACTGTTTCACCAATTGACCAATCGAGTTCGCTTCATCCGAGATCGCAGAACCGAGAGTTGGGCCACTCACGAGAGCCATGACCGAACCAAGCCGCAATTCGCTTGACCGTTCGCATTCGCAAGCGCTCTCACGCGGCGGGCGGCCTAAGTTGGTAAGAAAACCATCTTTCAAGCCAGACTCGGCGTCCGACAGGGAGGCGGCACGCGCGCCTGGGTTCATTCCTGGCAAATGCGACACCGAGCCAGTGACCTGGTGAATCGCATCGTAGAGCACTTCCGCAGGCAACCGCCGAGGCATCGCATGCGAGTAATTGCGATCATCATCTGCATTCCATTGGTTCGATTCCATCGCGAGCTGATAAACTTTGGAATTGCAAATCGTCCTCACAAGATGTCGAACGTCGAAGTTGTGACCGACAAAGTCCTTTTCCAAAAACTCCACAAGTTCGGGGATGCTAGCTGGGTTTCCGGCACGAATATCATCGATCGGTTCGATCAGCCCTTTGCCGAGCAGGTACCCCCACATCCGATTGACGTAACTGCGAGCGAAGTATGGGTTCTTAGGACTAGTCAACCATGCTCCAAACTGCTTCCGACGCGATGCGTTTCCCTCGACGTTAAAATCGGCTTGGAACGGAAACTTCGGTGCAACCACTTGTTGTGTTTTTTGATGCTTCATTTCCGCAGTGCCAGCATCGGATACTTCTTCGTACAACGGCTTCGCCCCGTCGACGGCCGTGCCTCCGATGGTCTTGTCTCCGGATTCATTGTCCATTTTCAATGACACTTGTGAGAAATAGGCAGCCGTCTGGTAGTACTGATCTTGCGTCCATCGTTCAAAGGGATGATCGTGGCATTTGTTGCAGTTGAATCGGACCCCCAAGAATAAGTGCGTCGTATTCTCAAGCGTATCTTCAGGCGTCCGCAAAATCTTGTAGTAAGACGCGGCTGGGTTTTCTCTATTGGAGCCCGATGCCGTAACGATTTCGTGCACGAACTTATCGTACGGCTGGTTGCTGGCAACGCTCTGGCGAATCCATTCGCGGAACTTGGTTGCGCCCTCTTTACCAAGAAATTTGGAATTGACCTGCAACAGGTCCGACCACTTGCTGGTCCAGTGGTCGACAAAAGCTTCGCTGGCAATCAGCTGATCAATTAGCTTCTCGCGTTTTTCTTGCGTTGGCGTTTGGTCTGCGAGAAATGCACGCACCTGGTCTGCTGTTGGTGGCAAGCCTGAAAGGTCCAGCGATACGCGTCGCAAGAAATCTGCGTCGTTGCAAATTTCCGACGGTTTGATTTTCATACGGTCCCATTTGGCTGCCACCAGCGTATCAATTGGATTTTCCGTGGGAGTGGATTTCCAGTCGAAACCAGAACGATCACCCATGACGGTCAACGTGGTTGCGGAATAGGCTCCCTCGTAACGAGCCAAGATCGGTGCTTCACCGCGACGCAGGGCTTGGATGCGACCACCTTCGATGACGGATGCTACCTCCCCATTTCCGGTTTCAATGTAGGCCTCTCGTGTTACATCGCGAGTCTTCCCATCCGGATAAGTTGCGACGACACGCAGTTGCTGGATGGCACCTGGCATTGGTGCGATTGGGTTCAAGGGAGAAAGTTCGATTCGTGCAACTTTGGTATTGGATGTGTCCACTTT
>JANLUJ010000051.1:0-2124 GCA_031363425.1 Pirellula sp. | reverse complement strand
TTTTTCGCTCCCTGGAATGCGCTCGGGTTATATCCCATCACTCTTTCAAACTGATCCTGTGTGACCTCATAAATGCCCAGGTAATAGGATTTGCTAATCTTCACTTCGTGAGGCGTCTCGTCGGGACGCACTTCGAATTCATTCGCAGGCGCACCCATAGTAAACGAGCCAGCCTGTATCAGTACCATTCGCATGCCGATGCTATTGGTAATCTCTTTAAGTTGCTGACCGACTGCGGGAGAGCCAAACAAAAAAACGAAGATCAAAACGAATGCTCGCATCTCATGTCTCCTGATGAACTTTGGTCGAACTTGGGAATTGTATCCTGCTCCGCATTTCAAGGACTCGGACCATCGAAAATTCGAAGTGCGATGCCCCTGCTACCCAAGAGCCCAAGAGCTATCAACTAAATCGTTGATGCGAAAGTTGGAAAGCCTCCAAGCCCATTGGGGCGTTCTCCAACTGTACATCCTCCTAGAACGGATGGTCAACACCCCAGGCATATAACAAGAGCATGCGGTAGACTTGAATTGCGTTCGTTGGGCAATCGCCGCAAGAACGCCTCTTAGGCGACCGGCAGGTTTAACCCTACCTAACCCGACGCGCGAGCTAGTGATTCTACCTAGCGCGACGCTTGTGATTCACGCTTCCAATTCACTAGCTCGCGCGTCGTGCTACTGGTACTTTTCAGTCTGCCGGTCGCCTTATGGAATTCACATAGAGACAACCCGCTGTTATGACTGCTGCACAAATTTGAACTCGGCAGTTATACTATTTGGGTCGAATTGCTTGCTCCCTATCTCATGCAACTTGCAGGTCCTACATGTTTCGTCCATCGATCGTGCTCGTGGCTTTTCTCTTGTTTTCGTTGATCGCTGGTCAATCTTGGAGCGACGAGGGAATGTTTCCAATTAGTGAATTGGAACGCCTTCAACTATCGAGCAAGGGGATGCAACTGACACCCACCGAGCTTTTCAATCCCGGGCAGGTTTGCTTGGTCGACGGAATTTGTCGTGTGAATGGATGTACAGGCTCATTTGTTTCGGGCAATGGACTGATTATTACGAACCACCACTGCGCTTTTGATGCGATCCAAAAGGCAAGCACTTCAACAAACGACGTCCTGACGAATGGTTTTATCGCAAAATCGTTCGAAGACGAAATACCCGCGCCCAACTACACCGTGCGTATCACCGAGGGATACAAAGATGTATCCGAACAGGTTCTGTCAGTTGTTACGGACAAGATGACATTTCTCGAGCGTACCAAGGCTATCGACAAACGTCGAAAGGAAATCGAGCTGGCAAGTGAAAAAGAGAACCAAGGATTGCGAGTCGAAGTTGCCGAAATGTTTGCGGGCAAGACGTACGTGTTGTTCTTGTATACCTACCTCAAGGATATTCGTTTGGTGTTCGCTCCACCGGTATCAATCGGGGCCTTTGGGGGCGAGGACGACAATTGGGAATGGCCTAGGCATACAGGCGACTTTTCGTTCATGCGAGCATACATCGCACCAGATGGCTCATCGGCCGATTATTCTAAAAACAATGTCCCATATCATCCAAAGCGTGTGATCAAGGTGGCCCCTCAGGGAGCCAACGAAGAAGACTTCGTTTTTTTGCTCGGTTACCCTGGGCGTACCGTCCGACAAAAGACCGCCAGCTTTTTGAAGTACGAACAGGACGTCAGGCTGCCGGCTATTGTCGAACTCTATGCTTGGCAAATTGGTGAAATGGACAAGGCAGGTGCAACCGATCGTTCGGTTGCGATCAAGCATTCTTCGCGAACGAAGTCCCTTGCAAATGTAGAAAAGAGATCCCGAGGGCAACTATTGGGGCTACGGAGAGCAAACATCGTTGCGGCTCGCGAAAAAACGGAATCGGACCTCGCGGCGTTTATCCAATCAGATGCAAGTCGCCGCGAGAAATACGGATCACTACTCAAGGAAATCGCAAAGGTCTACGATGAAATGACTTCGAAAGGTTCACTTGAAATTCAAGTGCGAGAATTGAGGACGGCATGCCGAGCTATGTCGTTTGCCTACACGATTGTCGACGCAGCGGCGGAACGCTCGAAGGAAGACGTGGAGCGCGAAAGTCCGTATATGAAACGTAATTGGGACCT
>JANLUJ010001418.1:0-3822 GCA_031363425.1 Pirellula sp. | reverse complement strand
CCTCGCTGACTCGTCCAAAGCGAGACAGTATTTTTGACAGAGTCGACGCGTCCAGATGAAACACTTCGATATCAAGGTCCTTGTTCGCATGCCCAAGCAGTTGATCTCGAACGCAGCCTCCGACCTCGTAGGCAATTCCTCCGGCTTCGGAAAGGGCTTCGATAATCTTTTTCAATTGGCTCATCCGGATTTGGCGTTAATTACCCATAAAGGTATTCGGCAACAATGGACACTTTTTATACCACGCGTCGCGATATTTGTAGTCTATGGAATTGCGAATGTGGTGCTATCAAATTCGGCTGGGTAACTACCTCTTTTTCAGACCGGATGGAGTTCCGAATGGCCTTTGAAATTGCTTTTTGCTCGTTTTGGCTCTAAATTGGAACTCTTCGGAAGCGACAAAATCATTTGTAAAGGACCTTTTTGCAATGCGTCGACGAAAGTTTATTGGGAGCGTAGCAATCGGTACTGTTGCCGCGACCGAATGGAAGATCGCTGGCTCGCCTGCATTTAGCCAAGCGTCGATTCAATGTGAACTCGCCAAAACCGACGAAGATATCTTTTCGTGCATCGATCGACTGCAAGGTAAATTCGATCGAGAACTCTATCTGAAAATTCTGGGAAACGCCAACGAGTTTAAGGAGGGTGATCAAATCGTAGGTGTGGCTGCAACCGACGCCAACGAACGTTTCCAAGCGCGGACCCTTTTGGCCAATACTCTTCTGGCCGATATCGATGCAAACCCTCCGATTTCCGACCAACTCCATGCGTTGATTGTGCGAACGACAGTCCCAACCCCGGAAGCACTGAACGGCATGACCGTGGGCCAACTCAAGGCTTCATTGCTGTCTTGGAGTGAGTCGGAGATTCACGCCATCAAGGGCTCGCTATCGAGCGACTGCATTGCATGCGTCGTCAAGTTAATGTCCAACGATGAGCTGATCGCCATTGGCGCCAAAGTGTTCAACGCACTCCCCAATAGTCGGATCGGCGCCAAAGGTTACTTGGGTGCCAGACTGCAACCTAATTCGCCGACCGATCATCTCGACGATATACGATGGCAAGTCTTCGATGGCTTCGCCTACGCAGTCGGTGATGTACTTCTCGGCAACAACCCAGTCTCGAGCGATCTTGAGTCGGTTGCCGCCATCGAACGTGCCCTGCAAGACATCCTCGTCACCTTTGAAATTGCTGACGCTATGCCACACTGCGTCTTATCGCATATCGACATCCAGGCAGCGGTCGAATCGAAGTACCCAAATTCAACAGAACTGTGGTTTCAAAGCATCGCCGGAAATGATGCCGCCAACAAGACCTTTGATATCGACATCGACAAGATGGTACGACACGCAAAAGCTCGATCCGCCGGAAACTTTGGCCTCTACTTTGAAACTGGACAAGGTGCGGACTTTACAAACGGGCATGGGCATGGCTTCGACATGCTTATCCATGAGTCTCGCAAATACGGACTGGCTCGGGCCTTGACTCAGATCGTGCGAGAGACTCGAACGCAAAAAGGGCTCTCACCAGACGCTTGGGTACATGTCAACGACGTGGCCGGGTTCATTGGACCGGAGGTCTTTCGCAGCAAGGAGCAATTGGTTCGATGCTGTTTGGAAGATATCGTGATGGGCAAACTGCATGGTTTAACCATCGGCCTAGATGTTTGTTCCACGCTGCATATGGACGTTTCGCTGGAGGATCTCGATTGGTGCTTGGAGCAAGTAGCCCCTGCCAATCCAGCCTACCTGATGGCATTGCCAACCAAGATCGATCCGATGCTTGGATATTTGACAACCGGCTTCCAAGACCACGTTCGTCTTCGCGAGAAGTTCGACTATCGGGTTAACGATCGGATGTGGGATTTTTTTAAAACACTTGGTGTCATCGATCAAAGTGGCAAGCCAACAAAACATTTCGGAAACCCGAACTGGGTCTATCTCCAATACCAGCGCAAGAAGGGGGACCTTCGAACCGAAGATGTGATCCTTGAGGAAGGAACGAAGCAGCTTGCGAAAATTCGCGCGAGAGGGGTATTCGTTGCCGAGGGCTTTGGCAAAAAACCTTGGCAACTTACGGATAAACTGAACTCCGAAATTAGAACCATCTACACCGACGCAAAAAAGTGCATATGGCGAGAATGGGACGAAGGGTTTATCAAGCAATTGCCAAACGTCGTTCGGATCCGCACTCGGTCCAACGATCGAAACGACTATATCCTTCACCCTGTTTCGGGTGAACAGTTATCCGACGAATCTCGCGAGACTTTGCATGGACTCCGTCCAACGATCAACGAATCGTATGACTGTTTGCTTGTTGTATCCGAGGGACTAAACGCACTGGGGGCAATGGACGAGGGGCAATTGATGCCGCTCATTGCCGGCATCCGGACGGGCTTAAGCCAATCGGCGCATCGCGTTGCACCGCAACTCTTGGTCGTCAATTCTGGCCGAGTTCGGGCCGGTTATCGAATCGGCGAATTGATTTTCAAAGGGAATGCAGGCAAGAGAACAATCATTCATGTCATCGGTGAACGCCCGGGCAGTGGGCATCACACGCTTTCGGTCTACATCACGACCGCCGAGGGATCCGCTTGGAGCATTGCAGACCGAGTCGATCACAACATCACGAAAGTCATTTCGGGAATCGCAACCTCCGCGCTAAAACCAGAACTAGCGGCAATCGAGTGCGTGAAACTGATTTTATGATCGTAGTCCCTTTAAGGCGAGCGGCAGAATCAAAACTACCGTAGCTGAATTCGTAAGAATTCAGAACCAACTGAATTCTTGCGAATCCAGCTACGAATCGTGGTATGTTTTTCCTGCCGCACGCCTAAGCCCATTGGAGATGATTGCACAATGAATTCTTTTTATCCAAAGACCGAGGACTGGATTGCAAAGCGATGGTTTGATTGCTTTAGCATTGTTTTGATTTGCCTGGCAAGCACAACGACCCAAGCGGTTGCTGGCTTCACACTTTTTGAGGCAACTGGAGCCAATCCCACAGGCATCACACCCATTCGCAATAGTTTCCGTGCGGCAGTTGGAGGAGGGACGATCGCTGACTCGAACGGTTACTTTGGTGGTCTGCGTCGCGAAATCAATTGGGATGGAGTTCCCGATAGTCTGTCGGACCCGAATCTTTTGCCTGCCAATTTTTTCAATGTAAACTCGCCTCGTGGCGTTGTTTTCAGTACCCCAGGTACAGGGTTCGTTTTCGATTCGGTCCGCCTAGTGAGCAACTACTGGAAATACTAGTCGAACTGTTGTTCCTGCGTTAGGTTCACTGTCGATCTCGACGGATCCGCCGGCGCGTTCTACGAAACGCGCAACGATCGGCATACCAAGTCCAGTCCCGTCGCTTTTGGTTGTGAAGAACGGTTCAAACATTCGCTTCTTGGTTTGCTCATCCATGCCGCAACCGTGATCACGAATCGCGATTGCAACTTGGTCATGCTTTTTCGAATGGGGTTTAACGCATTTGGTTGCGATGACATCGATCGTTCCGCCATGCGGGAGAGCGTCCTTGGCATTCATAATCAAATTCAATAGCACGCGTTCAAAATGATTGGGGTCGATAAAAATTTTTCCAAGTCCCTCTTCCAATTTAAGATCGATGCGATATCGCGATCCAGTGGCTGCTCGGATGATTGGAAGAAAGGCTAGGATCTGTTCGTTGATATCAACTACGGTTGGACGAGTTGGACCGCTCTTGCCGAAATCAGCCAACTCTTTGACGAATTGGGATCCGCGCGTGACGGCTTGATTTATTAACTCGCAATTTTTCTTTAAGTGGGGCGATTGATCTATCATTCCAATAACT
>JANLUJ010001325.1:0-1262 GCA_031363425.1 Pirellula sp. | reverse complement strand
TAATTCACAAACAAAGCCAGATTACAAAGCCGTTGCAATTCAGCTTTTACAAGCGTGATTGATTCCTGCTTGTCAGGTGTCACGTTGACACCCTCCTTCGATACTTTGAAGCGACCATTCGCTACTTCTGAATGCAACAATTCCGCGACGTCGTCGGCAGACCGAGTTCCATCCAGATGCTCGACCAGGAACCTCTGTTGCGGTTGCAGCATCCAATCGTTGTGCAGTCGACCAGTGACGCGATTGCCACGTTTTGCTTGGTAGCGGCTGAGAGCAGTGCACGCTGGCTTTTCGGATACCTTGGTACTAAAGCCGACTGGCTGCTCCGCCAGGCGAACTACGCCATGAACCAATCCCATCAGCAATGCATCCAGAACAATGGATTTTGCTGGATGATTTACACTCGCCAAAAGTTCACTTATGGAAACCCATTCCGGGAATCGAGCATTAAGCTGCTCGATTACGCCCGTAACGGGAGCTTCGGTCGTGAGTGTACCGGCTGGATGCTTCCAAAGTGCCTCGCCTGAAGGCTGGTACGTGGCAACAACCGGTTGATTGAGAGAAACATGAAGATGCACTAAGTTACTCGACTTTAGCGAGTAATCCGGATCGAGATTCGGATGGCACAACAGCGAGCTTCGAAACATTCTTGATCGCAGGAAGTCCATATACTGTTCGCGGCGAAGTAATGGCGCGCCTCGGAGTATTTCTGCAGCCGACTCGTCGAAGAGTTGGGCTACCATAGAGCTGATATGGGAATCTGCTAAGTATCGCAAACCAGCCGTATCGACTCGTTTTACAAATTGATGGAAATAAAGCGGCTCGTTCACTTCCTCCAAGTGCTCATGATAAAGGTAGGAGTCAAGACTACCCTCGAGCATAGCTGCCTCGTCCTTCAAAAGTTGAGTGTATGCTTGCGAGTGAGTCTTCGAATACTTTGTAAGGAATTCAAGCAAGCCGCGAGCCTGCTTGATCTTCATTTGGGGCGAATCGAAATCAGCCACGTGATATCGCATCATTTCGCGAACCACCCCTCGGAGGTGCCAACCGGGATACGTGTTGTAGCTGACGTACATCACTCCATTTGGCGTAAGATGGTCCCTCCCGATTTCCAGAATTTTCTCCTGAACATCATGGGGAACCCAGGAATAGACGCCATGACAGATTATATAGTCAAACTTGCCAAACGTTTCGTCCACGTCCACGATGGACAGATGCCGTAGCTTGATATTGGTGAGTCCGAGTTCCTTGATGGCTGCTTG
>JANLUJ010001285.1:0-2388 GCA_031363425.1 Pirellula sp. | reverse complement strand
AAGAGCAATCAACTGGTTAGCTCTCTTTTCATCAGCTGACGCGAATTGTATCACTTGCTCTAAATCAACTCGGTTTTTATCGCTGCCATGTTTTGGGCGTTTTTTTTGTCTTGCCTTGTCAATCAGAATCCGCCGCATAGCTTCCGCCGCAGCACCGAAGAAGTGTCCGCGACTATTCCAGCCGTCGACCTTGTCAACATTCACCAGCCGCAGATAAGCCTCATGTACGAGTGAGGTAGCCTGCAATGTCTGTCCCGGCTTTTCTTGAGCTAGTCGGACAGCAGCCAGCTTTCGCAATTCCTCGTAAACCAAGGGGAGAAGTTGCACCGCCGCCAACGGATCTCCCGATTCGATTTGCGAAAGTATGCGGGTAACATCTGACATAGGGCGTAGGCTCAGAAATAGGAAGCTTAACTGGACCTAGTGTAACTGCACACTCACAAATTTGCCCCAGTTCAACCAGATTTTCTTGCCTCGGCGATCTTCTCTCAATTTTCCGCTCCATCGCTTGAGCTTCCACTCCACACGGGGTAACTGTGAAAGCGACAACCAGCCTTCATTAGCGTCAGAGCAACATAGGGAAGCAAAACATGAAACCGTCGGAATCAAACGCGATTGAAGCCGCCGATGAACCAATCAAAAAGCGTGCAATTGCGTACTTCCGCAGTTCATCAGAGCGTCAATCGGAGTATTCGATCACCGTACAGCAAGCTCACGTACGAGCGTGGGCAGCCAAAAATGGCTTCGAAATCATCCGCGAATTCTCGGATGTAGGGAAGTCAGGGAGCATCGGCGAGGAACGTCCCGCCTTTGACAAGATGATGGAGGATTTGGAGCAAAGCTCGGACTTCGCTTATGTCCTTTGTGTAGATGCCAGTCGGATTGGTAGGTACCAAACAATTGAACTCAACATTCAATTCAAAAAACACCGCAAGCAATTGATCTACACCGGCGCTAGTAAATCGCACGGAGACGATCCGCTTTAGCAACGTTGTGGATTTTCGAGAGCTTTGTCCTACCGTTAGTTGTAAAAACGAAATTGTTGCAAGTCTTGACCACAGAAGGTTTGATATGAGGCAAAAACGATGACCACAGCAGGTGAGCCATTAAGCGATTCCCAAATTAACGCGATCAAGTCGTCCATCAGCCAGCGAGCAAAAGAGCTGGAAGACGCATTTACGAATGTTCTCATCCACTCTGTGCCGGTCCTTCAAAGTGCCGACTTGCTTAAGAAAGCGATCGAAGAGATCGTCAGTTGCTTAGACTGGGATCAATATGAGCATGCGGCAGACCTTGGGTATGAGGATCTCAGTTCAAATTTTATATGGATGCAACGGACGCTTGGCAGTCTAAAAGACGCAGCGTTGCAATGCTCTGAGGCGATTTCGCAGGTCGCTGGTGACTGCGGACTTGCTCACGAACAAGTCAAACCACTGGTTGTCGAGTACTTCGAGGCAATCCGTGGCCCGCGTGGCAAACAACTCAGTGAAGACGAACGAAAGAGACTCCGGGATGAGCTGCGGGCTAAGTTCTTGGCCCGTGAGCGCACACCGCTCGACGACGATCCGCTATAGCAATGCTGTGGATGCCAACCACAACTGGCGATTCGCAAGAGACTCCGCGCCCAAGTCGTCAATGTCCACAGGTTGGTTCAATTCTCTGAATCAACCTTCTCGCGACCTTCCACATAACCTCGCTCAATCTCCCACACATCCGCTTGAGCTTCCCTCCCACACGAGGTAACTGTGTGCTCGACGGCCAGCGGTGATCCTGGCGTCCGAGCAACGACCCAAGGAAGCATAACATGAAACAGTGGTGGGAATCAGAAGAGGTTGAAAATCCCGATGCTCCCAAGCGAGTACGAGCAATTGCGTACTACCGGCATTCGGCGCAAGACAGACAAGAGAATTCCATTCCCATTCAGCGGGACCAGGTACGAGAATGGGCCGACAAAAACGGCGTTGAAATAATTCACGAGTTCTCCGATGCAGGGAAGTCCGGTCTCAACAGCGAAGATCGACCTGCCTTCACCGAGATGATGGAAGAATGGGTTACGAAGCGTACGGACTTCGCCTACATCCTGTGCCTGGATGTAAGTCGCTGGGGCCGGTTCCAAGACATCGACCTATCGGCCCAGTTCAGCGCCCAATGCAAAAAGCATCGCAAGCAAGTCATCTACACCAGCATCGGAAAGCCGCGAGAGGACGATCCACTTTATCCCGTGTATGTGCAATTCGAACGGTTCCGGGCAGCCCAGTATAGTCGCGAGTTGAGTGACAAGGTGTGGCGAGGATGCGTCAAGATCGTTGAACAAGGCTATTGGGCTGGTGGACCGCCACCCTATGCAACCCACCGATTGTTACTCGATGAAAAGCGGGAACCGTTGCA
>JANLUJ010001275.1:0-3265 GCA_031363425.1 Pirellula sp. | reverse complement strand
GGTTCAAACGGTTCGGCAGCAATCAGTCGAGCTGCCTGCCCTGATAGTTACTGACAGGCAAATCGCTGGAGTCGGTCGCGGCAGCAATC
Organism: Pirellula sp.; assembly: GCA_031363425.1. Lineage (GTDB taxonomy): Bacteria > Planctomycetota > Planctomycetia > Pirellulales > Pirellulaceae > JBKCUI01. The sequence goes on along the minus strand of JANLUJ010001275.1, from coordinate 3,176 downwards.
CTTGGTGGTCTCCGACGGGGTGCTTGATGTTCTCGATGGCCATTCCGATCGGCCATTGCGACTCCTCCGTCAATCCTGCATTGTTACCATTGCGGGTTGGCTTCGCAGTCGCGGAGTGTTTGGAACTGTTTTCTTCGAGTAAACCAATGGTTAAGTGGCCCAACGATGTTTATATCGATGGGCGAAAAGTAGCCGGTGTGCTGATCGAAGTCATTCCGAAACCCGCTCCAGCCTCGTCGGTCGCTGTGGTTGGTATCGGGATCAACTGCCGCGTTGATTTTCGCGAAGCCCCAGCCGATGTTCAAGCCAGAGCCACGAGTTTGCATGAATGGGCCATCAAGGGAATGTCGGAGAGTGCCAGTACCGAGAATGTTTTGGTACAGTTCCTTCATCAATGGCTTGCATTCGATCAACTTCAGCGTGAAAACCCGCAATGGATATTGGATCATTGGGCGGAGAGAAGCCTACTGGACGGTCAATGGGTTTCAGTCAATCATCCCGCTGGTGTTTCTCAAGGGCGATGCTTAGGTATCAATAAGTTTGGCGCATTGCTCATTAAAAACGAACGACTCGAGGTCATCGAAGTTTTAGCTGGAACAGTCCAGTCGTTTCGCCAAATAGTTTGAGCCTTAGCGGACGGCTGGCAGAGCACTCCCGTCGATTGCTATGACAGTCAGCTATCGACCATGCGCGATTTCGGCCCAGTATTTCGCGTAGTCAAAATCAGGGCTATTTTCATGATCATGGCAACGAATACACTGTTCTCGCGATAGAAACGTTGTTTTTGTCTTCGGGTCGAGTGCATGCGATTGAGATGGACCGTGACAGCTTTCGCATCCGACGTTGAGAAGAAGCGATGACTTGGCAATCTGTAGAAATCCACCTGCCATTCCGTATCCTGTCGTGTGACACTGTTGACACGAAGGGTCAACGTGCGAACGCTTGTCTACCAGAGTCTGCCATGCATGCGAATGCTTGGTAGCATGCCAGGTTTGATCGTCTTGCTTATGACATTGCAGGCAGGCATGAGAGCCGGCGATTTTGTAGCCATGTTGAAGGGAATTGGGTGATTGGATTGCCACGAGCCCGGATTCATCTGCTGAAAAATCCCGATCGGCCAATGTAGCCAGGTATTCGTCAAGATTTTTTGACTGATGCGGATCTTTCGGTAAAGAACTTGCAACTTCAATCGCACCGCGATTCACCGGCTTCCAAACCTTGCCGGATTTCTTCAGTTCGATCCTTGCTAAGAATTTCCCTTTATTGGTTGCTGACATTATTTCGACTGGCCCAACTTTAGAAGGAGCCAACATCTGACCGGTCGGTCCTCCGACAATAAAGTCCACCTCTGGCAACGACTCTGCCAACAAACGCAGGCCCGGCTCGTCCATGTAGGCTAAGACCAGCGAGATATCGGCTTTCTCCTTCTGAAGGATGGCGAGCACGCTCGAGGACGCTTCTCGAACTTTCCAAAGAGGGTTTTTCACTAGGCCTGAATCAACTACGCCAGTAACGAGAATGCGGACGCCATGTCTAACGACAACGCGATGGGAGAGGATCGACGATTGGACCGAATCGGCTAAGTGACTTGGTTGAATGTTGGCGGATAACCATTTTGTATTTGCCTGTTGACCGATTCGAAAGAGAGTATCGGGCGTTAGTTGCGTTTCTGGGGCACCAATGTTGTGCACTTCAAGCCCCATAAGTTGATCGCCGAGAAGAATCGATTTCAGCTTTACTTGCTGGTACTCGGATTTTCCGGCAGCCGATCCTCCGGCGTCCAGATATACAACGCTTTCGTTTGGGCCGAGAGTCTTCAAAAGTGAAGCTCTTCGTTCGAGACCTCCGGCTTGGTTTGCGGTGCAGCCGCAGGGTGTGATCCAGCCATCAGTGTCGCCGCTAACAACGAGAGACAGACTGGAGGAGGTCGAGCGACTGCAACCCAACATGCACATTCCCGCCAAGAGCCAACACCAAGTGGTTCGTTCTGCAGTCATTGCTAATACGATGTCATTGGAGGAGGCTGTAGATCAATACATTGACATTTATCTGTTCGGCATTGGTGATTTCATTCCCCCCGCAACAGCAGCAACCCTGCGTATTCGAAGTGTCATTCAGACCATCTTGCGAATACAAGACGCCTAAACGGCTACCGAAATGCAATCCTTCGAGTTGCTGTGGCGTACCATGCTTTGCATTCAGTCCGCCTATATCGTAAACGGTATGGAAAACGAGATGTTCCATGCCGATGGCCTTGAGCGTTTGTTCGGGAAAGACCGTCGCCATTTCACGGCGAAAGGACTGGTTCCACTCTTTGGAGGAGCAGCCCGCGGAGGCGAGCAAGAAGCCACCACGTTGAATGAATCGTCTCAGATTGTCTCGTTCTTGCGCGAGCAACGTGAACTCCCCTTCGCCGTTCATGATGAGTATCGGGAAATTGTATATTTCTTCGCTGCCAAGCTTTACGGAATGCAGTCGGCGACTGGTGCTAATGGAAGACGACTCCTCTGCTCTGCGAAGAAAATGATCGGAAAAACATTCGCTGGTCTTGGTGCCGGCATAAACAAGATTGGCGACTTTGATGACGGAGCCCGATTCCCCACCCACCACCGCAGGATCGGCAATGACTCCATTTGGTTTGACTGGTTTGTCGGCTTTCGAAGTGTCATCTCCCGGCATTTGGCTGACACACCACCAGCACGAAGAGAAAATCATCGCACACATTGGGACAAATGGTCTTAAATAAATCATATCGGCAGCAGCCTAGTCAATAGCTCGGGTTCAGTCTGCCTCTATTGTAGTCATCTGCTGACCGAAAAAGTGAAAGAGTGTTTTCGATACGGTTTCGGGATTGTCGAGTGACCACTACTTGGCTAGCTTTCTTAGGATTTCGATACCGCGTTCCAAGGTTGCATCGGACGCTGCAAAGGAGATTCGAAAATGCGTGTCGCGAGTGGAGAAGATGTTGCCAGGAATGATCAGAAGTTCGTGTTCAACCGCTCGGCGAACAAACTCGGTGGCGGTCCCGGAAGGTACCTTTGGAAATATATAAAACGCACCGCCGGGTTCGATAAATTCATAGTAGCCCCTCAGACCGGCGACCATTCTGTCCCTTTTTTTTGCATAGTCGCGATAGTACTGACTCATATCATGGTCCATAGCGGCGAGTGCCCCCC
>JANLUJ010001225.1:0-3136 GCA_031363425.1 Pirellula sp. | reverse complement strand
TGTTCAAATTGAGCCGCGGGCGCTAGCCGCGACAACCGTGTTTGCCTGGGAAACCGTAACGCGGCTAGCTAGCGCCCGCGGCTCAGTATTTTGCCTGCGCCAATTGCAAAGTGAGTGCCATTTGGCTCCCCTCTGGAGTTCACAAACTAGGGAGGCATTTCGGCGAGGCCGAGCCTCGCTTGCATTGAGTTACCAGGCAGAGCCTGGGAACTAGATTGCACAGTGCAACAGAACTTGCAATCCGTGGCACAATCCTGAAGCACACGATAAAGCGTGTCTACAAACAATCTACAAAACTGACGATTTGCTGATGGATTTGCATTATGTCTTGGTCAGCATTGACAACCAATGACTTGCCGCCGGCATTCAAGATTTGATTCAAGAAGCCGTTTCGGACGAGTCGAAAGTATTCGATGCCCCGTTTTTCGAGTCGATCAGGCCCCCGTTTCAATCGCTTCACAGCAACCTCGGGATCAATGTCGAGCACGATGGTTACATCCGGCGCGAGGCCTCCTGTTGCACACTTGCCTACGGCCCAGAGTTCGTCTACATCCAATCCGCCGGCGACACCTTGATACACAATGTTTGCGAGCAGGAACCGATCGCAAATTACGGTGAAACCAGATTGGAGCGCAGGTCGAAGTTGTTCGGCAACTAGCTGCGCTCTGGCTGCCATGTAGAGAAGCATCTCCGATGTATTGGCAATTGAAATGTCCTCGCGATGCAGAAGGATCTCGCGGATCGATTCGCCAAGTTTCGTCGAACCTGGATCGCGGAAACAGACCACGGCTGCCCCCTTGGATTCAAGATACTGGCGTAGCAAATCTATTTGGGTCGATTTGCCTGCGCCGTCGATACCATCCAATGAAATAAACATTACAGAGCAAACGCTTCCGCATCTTCTTTGGGGGCAATTTGATATCCATGCGGCTCCATCGAGCAACCCGCGCGGCCCTGGCTAAGCGAGCGGATCGCGCTAGAGTATCCGAACAATTCTTTGAGGGGGGCCAAGGCTGTAATGCTCGCTGTTGCACCACGCGTTTCGGTTCGCTCGATCAGTCCGCGACGCTGCTGAAGGTCTCCCACGATTTCTCCCATGTAGTCCGGGGGAGTCGTGATCTCCATCTTCATCACAGGCTCAAGCAACGTAGGGCCTCCGGCTTTCAAGCCTTCGTCAAACGCATCATTGGCCGCGATCTTGAAAGCAACTTCATCGGAGCCCGCTTCGGCAATTTCGCCACCGAGAATACTGATTCGCATACCTGTCAATGGGAACGAGCCAATTAGCCCGCCACCCTCGGATCGATTTTTGAGTTCCTCTAGTGCAGCTTGACGTAGGCTTTCGGGCAACATTTTTTCGATTGGGGTTCGATCGAGAACTATGACTTTCGCTGATACGTCTTCAAGTGGTTCGAATCGCACCTGCAATCTTGCAAACAATTGTTGTGAACCAACTTGTCGATTGCATTCTCCAGTCACTTCGGTAACGCTTCCAACCGTTTCTCGGTAACTTACACGCGGTTTATAAAACTTGACGTTGAGATGGTAGTCGCGAACGAGGCTATTCTTAATAACCTCCAAATGCAGTTCGCCCATCCCGCTTATGAGAGTTTGTCCAGACTCTGCATTCTCAATCGCGTGGAACGTAGGGTCCTGTCTTTTCCGCATCTCTAGGACTTCTGCCAACTTTTTTCGCTCTGTTGCGTTTTCGGGCTCAATAGCCATCGAGATCACCGATTGAGCAAACTGGATCGATGGCAACTCGATCATGTCACGCGTGTCGCACAAAGTGTCGCCGGTAATCGAATCGCGCGGGCCAATGATAAGAGCGATATCGCCGCACTCAAGCGTCTCGATTTGTCCTTGACGTTCGCGTTTGGTTGCATGAATCTGCCATAATTGTGCTACGTTTTCTTTTTTGTCGCGATTGGGATTGTAGACTCGCGAGTTCGAATCGAGCCGCCCGGAATAGACCCGTATCCAGAACATGTCACCCGTCTTGGCCGGTAAGACTTTGAATACCAGTGCGCAAAAAGGGTCTTTGGGATCGGGCTTACGTTGAAGCGTTTTGTCTCGTTTCTTAGGGTCGACCCCCATGACGGGCGGCCGATCCAATGGACAAGGAAGATAGGATGCGACGCCGTCCAAAAGAGGCTGTACGCCCGCACCATGTAGCGCAGAGCCACAAAGAACCGGCTGAAGCTTCAACGACACACACGCGTCTCTCAAGGCCTTGCGAATCAAGTCATTTGGAATTGGTTTTTCGTCCATGGCCAATTCCATCATCTCACTATTGTGGAGATAGAGCTTTTCAAGCAATACGTTTCGCCAATCCATCGCGTCGCTCACAAGCTCCTTTGGAATATCCTCCACCAGTACCGTCTTGCCTTGATCCTCTTTACTGAACCTCAAAAACTTCAATTCGATTAGATCTATGATGCCTTGGAAGGGGTCGTTAGTATGACTTGGGCCTTGGCCACCCGGAATCTGGATGGCGACTGGGTCCGCATTGAGACGTGGTCCGATCTCTTCTAATACCCGATAGAAGTCGGCCCCTTCCCGATCAAGTTTGTTTATGAAAACGATGCGTGGAACGGCATACTTGTTGGCTTGTCTCCAGACGGTCTCGCTCTGTGCTTCGACCCCTTCTCGAGCACTGAAAACCACGACTGCGCCGTCCAGGACACGCAAACAACGTTCGACTTCAGCGGTGAAGTCAACGTGACCAGGCGTATCCAGTAAATTGACCGTACAGTCTTTCCAATGAAACGTCACGCAAGCGGCGAAAATTGTGATTCCACGCTGCTGCTCCTCGGGATCGTCGTCGGTCTCGGTGGTGCCAGAATCGACCGCGCCCGCACGGTGCTTGGTGCCGCTCATATAGAGCATTTGCTCGGTAACCGTGGTCTTGCCAGCGTCAATGTGAGCAATAATGCCAATATTTCTAATCGTTGAAAGTTCGCGAGCCATGATCTGGATATTGAAGTGTGCAGCCGACGCTGCATGAATACAAAAAACTAGGTCGAAGGAATGTAACTTCCAAACTCGATCAAGCCTAGTGGTTTGGGGTAAATCCGAGGGAAGGCAGCTCGCTCATTTTCCCTTCCGTGTGTTCCGAGTATTCCGTGGTTCAAGA
>JANLUJ010001217.1:0-4652 GCA_031363425.1 Pirellula sp. | reverse complement strand
CGCCAATGGCAGAAGTGTCCAATGTTTGATTGAACGAAAAAATTTGCCCTTCAGCCGTCAGCGCTATGCGCTCGGACAGGCGTTCAAATTGAAGAAAACGTGATTTGCGTTTGGCTTTTTGAAAGCGCATCGTCCAGGTCTGCTTAATGGGCTGAGCGGCTGAGCCTGAGGCGCTAGCCGAGCCACGTCGCTGGAAATCGGCTAGCGCCTCAGGCTCAGTAAGTTCCAAACTTATTTCAATCGTACAGGTCGAAATAAATGACCGCGCGTCGATACCTCGACAAACGTAATCTCCCTCCGAATTGTGTCAATCGGCAACCGCCTTGGGGATGGTGCGCGATGATTTCGAGCTTGCAGCCCAGTGCTTGAATCAACTTGCTTAGAATGCCAATCTTGCCAAACGTGTTCTGCTCTAAGTGCGATATTCCGTTGGGGTGGTGCCGATTTCACTCAGCAGGTTCCGTTGCGAGTAAAGGTTTCGCCGGCGATATCGCCACGTCTTCACGATAGACGCAAGCACCAAACCACCATTTCCTTGTCACCTGTGCAACGTTCATCACAAGTTCGTTTTTCCCTGCCTTGAGCGGCATGCCATGGTAGTAAAGAAACACACCAGGTTCTTTGAGAGGCTTGTTGACGATCATTTCGCCATTGCACCAAATACGACAACTATCATCGCTTCCCATTATGAAACCGTAATTGCCGTCCTCAGGAATATCGAAAGTGGTAGTGGCGTAAACTGAACTGGACGGTGATTCGCCGTAAATGCCTTTTAGATCAACGAATTCACCTTGCCCCGCCGTTACTTCATTCCATGTCGCTAGTATACTGCGACGAGTTTCATCCTGCCCGAGCAAGGAACTGAGAAGATCCGTGGTAGATTGCTCGATCGGAATGGGTTTTGAAATACTCCAGATCTGCGATGAACGAATCCATGCCAATAGTGATGTACGTCTATCTTCCGTGATGTCACTTTCAGTTTCGATTCGTTCGGAAACGAGTTGCGTGAATGCTCGATGGTCACCTGTGAATTCCGTGCCATCGTTCGCCAAACCTGAAAAAACGTGAGCAATTCGCCAATAGTAGAGAAAGTCTGTAGTTTTATGAATGGGCAAATTCTGCATCCAGGCTTTTGCCTCCTCCACTCGATTCAAAAGCATTGAAGTGCGGAAATAGCCTTCAACCAATTCTGCAGGTGCCTTTTGATTTGCCAGTCGACGGCGCATTTCCAAACACGTCTGCTTGTCTCCACGCTCCCACTCCGCTTCGGAAATATCGTACTGTATTCGTTGACTCGAAGTAGTCCTCAGAGGTTCGGCGAGACCGTCGCTTAGTTTCTCTGCTTTTCGAAACCAGACTATCGCATCCGATGGAGACTTGCCTTCAAGGAGAGCTCTACCGAATTTTCGGTGCCCATTCATTAAGATAATTTGGATAGGCTCGTTGTCCGGTTGTTTCACAAGAATGGATTGCCAAAATGCAACTTGACTAGAATGTTGGGCTAGGTTTTGCCATGGCATAAAATCGAGGAAGACTGCGAATAATAAACACAAGATCCAGCCAAGGTGGAATGGGAGACGCGTCCAAAATCGCTTTGCTTGGAAACCAAGAAACAACACGATCGACGCAAAAGCAATCACCAATAGAATTCGCAGTCTCGGGACGCCTCCACCGCTTCCCCAAAGGAAAAAGAAGGCCAAATACATAGATACTAAGAGATGGATTGCACAATATGTCACGGCGAATTCCAGTGACCTCAATACTCCACGAGACAACGAATTGCTGTTTCTCAAGAAATGCCCCGCGATGAGCGTTTCAATGAGACCGCTTGGTAGGCAGCAAAGGATGGCAAGAAAACAATTCTTCCAAACTCGAATCGGTGCGTTGAGGAAGGACTCATAGGTGAGCTTCCGTGCCAGAAATCCGATCTTTTTCGAGGTGCTAGACTCGTTAAGATCGGGATAGAGAGCCTTGAATTCCTCGATCGATGACGAGGTTGAATCGACGTGCCTGCCCAAGGAACTTAGTAAACCGAATTCATAATTGGTTTGACGGTCTGGTTGGAAGGCCATGTAGCAAAGATAGAGAACCAGACTTGCTGTCGTTCCTGATACAAGGCCCGCAATGATATCGGCATCGCGGTTTTTAGGCCGTACGATCAACGCAATGACAAGCCCCATTGTTGCAAGAACTAAGATCAACAAGGGAAAACACAGCATCGAAAGCCATTCCGGTAGCACAACGGGAAAGTACAGCATTGGTTTAGGAACACTTGGCCAAAGGGAATAGAAATCCATCATTTCGCGAGAATCTTGCTGGAAAGTTGCGATCCAAAACAAAATCGAAAGCAATAGTCCAATACTGGCCCCGGTAAAAACAATCCAAGGGGCATTCCCGAAATTTTGTCGCATCCACAAACGCAAGACAGCAGACGCGGTGGGCGATTGAACACTAATTGGCTCACCTGCAAGCCAGTGATCTAAGTCCGCTGCAAGCTCACTGGCCGACGCATACCGATCGCTCGGTTCTTTTTTCAAGCACTTTAGGCAAATCAATTCCAAACCAGCGTCAATGGATGGTTTGATGGACGACGGTTTGACAGGAGCATCGGTCATCACTTTGAGCAACGTCTCCATCGGCGTTGCAGATGCAAACGGCGGCTTACCGGTCAGAAGTTCGTATAGGATAGCGCCTATGGCATAGATGTCGGCTGTTGTGGAAATGTCCTTTGAACCAGACGCTTGTTCCGGTGGCATGTAGTTAGGTGTTCCCACAATCGCGCCGGTGCGTGTTAGGTCGCTATTGTCATCGACGCGCTTCGCCAGACCAAGATCGGTAACGTACGGATTGTCTTGTTCATCTAATAGGATATTTGCTGGTTTTAGATCTCGGTGCAAAATGCCACGTTGATGAGCGTGATGAACCGCGTGAACGACCTTGAGGAGCAACCGAACGGCGGCTTTTGGGTCGGCCGAAAGGCTGCCCATCTTTTTGGTGAGACTTCCCCCCTCGATCAGCTTCATCGAGAAAAAGTGCTGCCCCGAACAATTGCCGATTTCATAGATGGGGACGATGCCGGGATGGTCAAGATTCGCAGCAGCCTTTGCCTCGACGTAAAATCGCTTGACGTCATCGACTCCTGCCAACTGCCCCGAGAGGATCATCTTTACAGCCACAACACGATTCAAACTGACTTGCCGAGCCTTGTAAACAACCCCCATACCGCCACGGGCAATCTCCTCGATGATCTCGTAGTCGCCAAAGTACTTGACCACATCCGTGGGTCGCAACTTGTTTCCTGGCGTTGAAGGGTTCGTTCCACTATCAACCTGTAAGGTCGCGTATTCGTCCGCCTCCACTGGCTGTTGATGCAGCGTTAAATCATCTTCGTGATTCGCGTTAGACAAGTTGATAGACGCATTCGATCCGTCAACTTGTTCGCCATTCGGAGTTGATGAACGTGAATTGTCGGGCTTGGAATCGGCTGGCATTGTTCGCTCGTTGAAACGACAGTGTTGGTGAATTGCACTTTAAAGGAGTACAGCGTAGCCGATTTCCAACCAACGGAATGTTTCCAACCAGCATTCCCGAAACCCATTTGACAGTCAGAATATGTCGTTAGGCGATAGAATTCACAAGAAGTTGGCCACTTTTAGTGCGGAACTCGTTCTCGGGTATACTCGGAGTGGCACCGAACAAATTGTTGTAATAGCCAAGCAGAGGCCATTCAAGGAAATTGTTGACGCCATCGTTCCGCATGTTTCAAAACCAATCCTACTCGGAGCCCGTGTTGAGCCTGAGACGATAGTCGCAGAGATGATGGTCGAAGCCAAGTCATGGCTCAAGCTAATTGACGCAGTTGCCGCAAAAATGGGCTGCAAAGTTATTGAAACCGAAAAGGAATTCATCCGCGAGAAGGAATGATTCCTGTGGGCAGTTCTGATCACTAAGGGTTGATTCAAGGTTCTATGAATCTGTGACGCAGGGTGGGAGCAGTTGAGGACAACGTAGCTGCTAGTTGCTCAGCTAACCAATTTGGGATTCTAACGGACAGCGGATTTGGGAATATGCAAGCGGCACATTCTTGTGGAAATCGCAGAGGCGTGTCGGAAGGAAGCGGACGCTTGCACAATGGATGGGATTCGCTATAGCGGCGGAAGACACTAGGTTGCTGCTAGGCCGATCCTGCAGGAGTACGACGCTTACAAAGTGGATGAGTTAGTCGTTGAATCCTGCCTAATCTGAGAAGCTCGTTGTCCGCACAAAGCACCAAATCTGCGTCAGGCAAATGACATTCTGGCCAAGATCTGCGCACATTTCTGAGGATTCGATGTCGAAAGCAAACCTTCGGTACGTGTTTGCGTGGGAAGCTGTCGAATATCAACGGTTGACGGTTGGACAAAACGCGATACCTGCCCAGCCAACATATCAAAGTGTGGTGTCCCCCACATCCTTGGATTAGATAGACCGAACCTCCAAGACTCGAATCGCGTCGAACTCGCAGAATCGGTTTTCCGCTCTTTTTGGCCATCGTGGCCCACTTGAAGTATGGCTTCCAAGCCTTCAATCCTGGAGGTTCACGCCCCCGATCTATTACTTTTCAAAATTAAAGGAAAGATTCTCTGTCAGACCCTCACGCCTCGAGTTCGAAG
>JANLUJ010001214.1:0-3665 GCA_031363425.1 Pirellula sp. | reverse complement strand
GATCGCTATCGTCAACGAGCGTGTTCAAGTACTCCATCGCGTCCCAAATGCTCATCCGTCGTTTGTTTAGCCCGAGATACTGCTCTCGCTTGCTTTTCACAAAGTCGAGCGATTGGAACTGATGATTCAATCGATAAAACTCATTGACGCTTGGCCGTGCTTCGGCTGCATAATTACGAAACGATGCAACTGCAACGTTAGTCGGCTCCGGATAACGCCGAAGAAGATCGTCCTCCCATTCATCCAGACTAACTAAGGGACGATCGTTCGATGTGTGGTTCGATGTGTTGTTGGATTGCATTTGTATAGTTCCTTTCGGTTTGGTAACTCGTTGACCCGCCGTGGTCGCTAATGGGGCACCGATAATGTAGCACGGCACTCCGCGCCGTGATTCTTCACGTAGCTTCGTCTCTCCGAGACGAAGAATCCACCTCCGGGGACGAAGGAATCCGCCTCGGAGATGCGGAGCTACGTGAAACGACCGCGATTCTCGGCACGGAGTGCCGAGCTACTCTGAGTGTCGAGCTACTCTGATTCATTCTACTCCTGTCTCCGGTTTCGAAATTGATCGATCGAAACCGCAGCGATAATAATAACTCCGATCATGATATCTTGCGTCGCATTGGCTACCCCCAATTGATCGCAGCCACTCGAGATAACCCCCATGATGGTCGCGCCCGCCAACGTACCAAGCACGGAACCGCGTCCGCCACTCAGACTGCCTCCGCCAATCACAACGGCCGCGATAAACTTCAGCTCTTTGCCGATGCCCTCGCTGGGATTGGCCATTCGCAACAAAGAAAACGAGTATAGCCCTGCAATGCCAAAGAGAACGCCGGCCAACGCATAGACGTACAACTTCGTCGCAAAAACGTTGACTCCGCACAGCCTAGCCGTCGCTTCGTTGGAACCAACGGCAAGCACATGCCGGCCAAAAACGGTTAGTGACAAAATGATCGCGACAACTACCGAAATCGTCAACGCAAACCAAACGCCGCTCGAAATATTCGGCAACCATCCAGACCAATGTGGCGGTGCCGTTGACGTAAATTTGGAAAGCCATTCCGGTATCCGCTGGCGATCGACGAATACCGTCGAACTTTTTGCCAAGTGCTTCGCAATCCCCAAAAAAATGGTCATCGAACCCAACGTCACGATGAATGGCGGAATGCGAAGGACACCAATGAACATTCCATTGCACAGTCCACACGCTGCGCCCGTCCCGACGGCTGCCAGGACAGACACAAATACCGGACAATCAGCATTCAAGGTACAAGCTAGCACGGTTGCGCAAAGCATGCTCGCTGTTCCAGCAGACAAATCGATTCCGCCCGTCATTATGACCAGCGTCATACCCAACGCCGCTACTGCCACCGGCGCAGTAAACACCAAAATGACACGTGCATTGCGGATCTCGATAAAACGCCCTTGACCCCAAACTTGGTCCGCTATCGCAAAGCCCGCAATGACGATGACTAGCGCTAGGAGTGGTCCAAGGCGCTCCATCCAAATGCGCCAGCTCGAAAGCGAAGGCGATCTTTTTTCAATTGAATCGATAGCTGGTGAACTCACGCCGTTTCCTTATCTTGTTCGGTCTCATCGCAATTGCTGTGGTGTCCGGCTGAGGACAGTCGGACCTACGTGCTCTAGTCTTGTGCTGGGTCGGTTTCAGTCGAGACGGCTACGCTCAGGACTTCGCTTTCGGTCCAATCGCCTGCACTCCTTACTTCGCGAAGCTTCCCCCGCGACATGACCCCAACAGTATCGCAGACTGCCAAAAGTTCCGGCATGTACGAACTAACAAAAATGATACTCTTGCCCTCGTTGGCAAGCTCCCCCATAAGCCGGTAAATCTCTGCTTTTGTTCCGACATCAATGCCCCGCGTTGGCTCATCTAGGAGCAAAACTCTAGCGTCTTGGTGCAGTACTCGTGCGATGGCGACCTTCTGTTGATTTCCACCGGACAATTGTCCTATGGGTTGTTCTGGACCTCGAGCCTTGATAGTCAAACGCGTCATCCATTTGTTAACCGCAGCGCGTCGACGCTGTAACTGCAACAGCCCCCCAACGCTGTATCTACCCATGCAAGAAAGGGTCAAGTTGTCAGCAATCGAGAGCTTTTGAGCCAGTCCTTCTCCTTTTCGATCTTCAGAAACCAAGCCAAACCCTGCCGCAATCCGTGCTCGCGGGCGTGAAGCTGGACAACGACCATTCAATTGAACTCGACCTCGCTCAATGCGATCAAGTCCAAACAAACATCGAAGCGTTTCCGTTCGTCCCGCCCCGATCAAGCCAAACAGTCCCAGTATCTCTCCACTCCGCAACTGAATATTGACACCGTTTGGCATTTTGCGCCCCGATAGTCGATCTACGGACAACGTTGCCTCACCAATTGCATGAGGCACCTTAGGAAAAAGATTCCCAACGCTACGGCCTACCATCAAGGATACGATTTGCTCATCGCTCGTATCGGACAGCCTGCCCGCTCCAGCTGTTTCGCCATCCCGAAGCACCACGTAACTCGAAGCGATTTCACGTATCTCCTCAAGAAAGTGGCTGATGTAGATGATGGCAAGTCCCTGTTTTTGCAATCGTTTAATGATCGAAAACAAATGCTGTACATCATGTCGCGTCAAGGAGCTAGTCGGCTCGTCGAAGATCATGACTCGCGCGTCCGATACCAACGCTCTGGCGATCTCCACAACTTGCTGAACTCCGATCGACAATGATCCAACTCGCCGCTGTGGATTCAAGTCGGCGTGTCCAAGAAGTGCTAAGGCTCGACATACCTTGTCTCGTTGCTCACTGGTTCTGACAAATCCAAATCGACTTCGCTCGCATCCAAGCATGATATTGTCCTCTACCGACAAATCGCGCGCTAGATTCAGCTCCTGGTAAATCATGGCGACTCCAGCTCTTCTAGCGTCGACAGGCCGCGTGGGATGAAAAGCTCTACCATTCAAATGCAATGATCCGGAATCGGGCGAGTGCGCGCCCGACAAGACCTTCATCAGTGTACTCTTGCCTGCTCCATTTTCACCGATCAACGCGAGCGTCTCGCCGCCGAAGGCTTCTAGCGACACATCGCGCAAGGCTTGCGTCGCGCCAAAGCGTTTCGCGATTTTTTCCATGACCAACAGGGGAGCTGATCTGTCGATGGTTACATGATTCATATTGGAGTTACTCTAATCCACTATTGGGAATCCCGCATGCCATTGGCTGCGGTTCGTTCAGGCTTTCTGGCTACCGTGGCTCACGGCCCACGGGCCACGCTACTGCCCGTGCTGTGCCGGGCGCAACAAACGATCGTAAGGAGGCTTGGCCTGATTTTCCGGCGTTGCAACATACTCGCCCGTCGAAATCACCGGCTCGACAGCTTCTTTGCGTATATGCTTTGCCAACGCTAAAACCGATTGTCGTCCCATTTCAAATGGGTCTTGCAACATGATTCCAGCGACCGTGTTTTCGCTCATGCCACGGATCAACGTATCGCTAGGATCAAATGCGACGAACTTCACTTTGCTGGCCAGCCCCGTTTGCGCAAGTGCCTCAAGCACTCCATTGCAATTCGGTTCGCATACCGCAAAGATACCGGAAACCTGGTCTCGGTATTTGTTCAACAACTGCGTGGCCTTGGCCAAGGCCTCTTCCGTTTTCGTGCCCGC
>JANLUJ010001186.1:0-1880 GCA_031363425.1 Pirellula sp. | reverse complement strand
GCAAATCAAGATTCTAGCAGTTCAATGGGAACGGGGATGGACCGCTATCATCTAGTGGTTGATTGGTTCCTTTCAACAAACTGTGCGTTCGCGCCAGGCACTTGTTCCACAGTTGAAAATTCCGCCCAGATCGGAAAGTGGTCCGAGATACGGAGTGCATCTTCCGTCTTGATCCCGAACATATCGCATAAATCCAGTACTCCGCTGCGGCCAGTGTATTCGTTCGTCAATCCGCGATCAAAAATAATGTTGTCGTAAATGCTCTTTCGAATGGTATTGGTCGGTTGATTGTCCACGGTCCAATAGATACCTGGCATTTGACCCAGCGCGCCAAATTGCTTCGGGCCAGCGTTCAAGTCGCCCAGTAGAATCACATCGTCCTCACGAGCCGACAGGTACTCGAATTCGCGAATCCCCTTCAAGACCGTGTGCATTACCGGCAATTCCGTTTTGACTTCGTCTGGATCGGTGTGCATGTTGACTAACGAAAAGGAAAACGGACGGATGTTTGGCGGAACTCGGGTTACGAAGCGAGCCACCAACGGCTCCCGGTGTAACAAGTCTGCATTGTCCTCAATGGTGTACATGGCGTCAGGGCTCGAGACGATGCTCGCCGTGTCGTAGATGAAAGCATACTGTTCTTTGGAAACGCTTCGACCCAAGCGTGGCCCTAACAAATAGTCGTAGCGAGCGCCTTTAGCATTGATCAATTGCACGAGCCTGGGAACGGTCGTTTGATCCTCCGCACGCACCTCCTGAATCGCAACCACGTCGAACTGGCGAATTACAGCCGCGATCCGCTCGATGACCCATGGGTCATTCAGTTTGGCCTTGCCGAACGCTTGAATGTTAAAGCTTGCAATAAGGATGGTCTGTTGCGTTCGAACGGGTAGCCCCTGAGTGCGGCTTGACGGCGCGCGGGTCGCAACCATTTGCCCTGGCGGACTTGCACTATTGAAATTGGAATTGGTTGCGAACTCGTTGCCTGGCTCACAGCCAACCAACTGAATGAGTCCACCCAAAGCCAATACCGTTACGAAAAATTTGTTTGACTGACGATTCATTCCCCTCGCCTCCTTGCTCGGGTTTTTGTGTCGTTTCAAAGCCGATGGTGAATGCCATCTCAGTCAGCGTTGCATCCTGCAACAATAACGACTTAGACTGCGAATCAACTGGCCAATGCGGTTTCCAATAGTCTCTTCAAACGTGCCGGCGCCTTTTCAACATTTTTCTCAAGAACAGCCCGGCATGCATCGTCGATGCCGCCAAGCTCACCGATCGCCCAAGCCGCTCGCTCGCGAGCCGAGAGTTCAAGTGACTGGTCGTTGATTGCATCACAAAGCGATGAGTGAATTGGTTGACGGGCAGCTTGGTCACCATCGGTCGAACCTAGCCTGCCAAGAAGTGTGCTGCACCAGTACACTCGCGATGACAACCCTGATTTAAGTTGTTCGCATAAAAATGGGACGTGCGACTGGCGAGGAACACCGCAATTTTCTAGCAAATCGCTTGCACAACCACTTTCTGTTTCATCATCGCTATCCAATAGGACCAGCAATTGCTTTAGATTTTGCAAAGCCAATTCGGGATGCTTTGCGTATTCGACAAGTTGTTTGCTATCGATCATTGGTGCCTCCCCAAAAACGAGCTGTTCTTAGCGCTGCTGACGTAATTACATTTTTTTGGAGTTTGGCACAACCTGATTTTGATCTATTTGCCTAAGTGACATACCATCGGCACCTGTCCGCTGCAAATGTGAAGGTTAAGTTCACTCATTTCAACGTTTGCGTTGTCCAAAATCCTTTACGGCCAGGGCTGCGCACGCGCATTTCTCTTATTACAATACCGCACCTGCTCAAGTGTAGATCGGCACTGTGTGC
>JANLUJ010001177.1:0-1508 GCA_031363425.1 Pirellula sp. | reverse complement strand
CCTCGAAACCAACCCCAATTTCTAATTTGGACAAAGCACTAGGGGGTCAGCCTGAGCAGCAAGCGATAGCTGCGATATGATGAATTGCGTCTAAAAACGCCGCAAGCTAGTTCAATGGCACTCACTTTGTAGCTGAGGTTTCGAAATCAATATCGAATATCCAACAAGGAATCACGATTTTCGAAGGAAATCGCACGTCACTTCGATATTCCTTTTTCGGTGTTCAATATTCAAAAGACCCCAAAGGGATCGCCATCTAACTAGCGCTTGCGTTACGGATTGACCTGGCCACAGCGCTCGCCTTAAAGGAATCTATCTTCCTATAAACGGCTGGCCCGGTTGCTGGTATTGCTGTCCCGGTTGCATGTACGGCAGGCTTGGTTGCTGGTAGATGGGAGGCTGGCCTTGGCCATAGCCGACTGGAGGTAAACCATACTGTGGTGCACCGACTTGCGGCGCACCCATTTGAGGCGCACCCAGTGGCGAGGAACCGACCATTGGACTCGCCTGGATTTGTTGTCCTGGCTGTCCTGTGTAGGGATAAGCCTGATATTGCTGAGGGTATTGTTGCGGATAAGGTTGAGGGTATGGGTTGTAGGCACTGCGGTTGGCACATCCAGACCATACACCCAATCCAACGGAAATTCCCAAAACAACTAGTATTCGCTGAATCCTCACAATCGCAACCTCATTGCAGACGTTCCCTGTTTTCTAATCCATCGACATGGAGATCGTCGCAGAATTCTCAACATGACGTCTACAGCAATTCTCAATCCAGTGAAAAACAGCTAGATTGCTCGATTCTCTGTTAATTCGTTTCCCTTTCACTCGCCAACCTACATGACTCAGAATGCTCTTTGGGCTGTTTCGCCAATCGATGGCCGCTACTCCCAACAGACCTCAGAACTTGCCCCCTATTTCTCAGAAGCGGCCTTGATTCGCTATCGCCTCCGAATCGAGACCGAGTACTTGATCGCACTTTGCAACTTGCAATTGCCGCAATTGAAGAGCATTTCGAGGAGTCAATATCCCGCTCTTCGAAAAAACATCTTCGAGGGCTTCGCGGAATCCGATGCGGTGAGTATCAAAGAGATCGAACGCACAACGAACCACGACGTCAAAGCCGTCGAGTACTTCATGAAAAAGAAACTCGATCAACTTGGGCTCTCCGAAGTCAAGGAGTTCGTGCATTTCGGACTTACCTCGCAAGACATCAACAACACTGCTACTCCGCTCTTGCTCAAGGAAGCGCATGATGCCGTGCTTCTACCGACGTTGAATAAGGTTTCGGAAAAGTTAAGGGCAATGGCGTCGGAATGGGACGCTGTTCCAATGCTAGCCAGAACACATGGCCAACCGGCCTCGCCGACGCGTCTGGGCAAGGAAATGCGAGTCTTTTACAAACGCATCCAGCAACAACAACGATTGCTCGACCAGGTCCCTTTTTCTGCCAAATTTGGTGGCGCAACCGGCAACTTCAACGCCCATCATGTCGCGTTCCCTGAGCA
>JANLUJ010001168.1:0-1780 GCA_031363425.1 Pirellula sp. | reverse complement strand
CTTCGAAGACTGAAGGACTCTTAGAAAGTAAGGACGCGAATGTCGCTTCCGATTTGGAGGAAAGTCGTCGAGCACTGGCAAGTATCGAGCATTCGCTCGAACAAACGTATCGCACCGCGGAGCAACTGGAGGAATCGGTTGCTAGGCTCAAGCAATTGATCGTCTTACAAGAAGCAAGGCTTAAGCAAGCGGAACTCCGACAAAAGCCGAATCGCAAGTGAGCGATGGTAGGTCGTGCCTGCCTGCGGACCGGTTTTTGCTGGCTCAGTGGTGTCCTAGCTTGGGCTGGCCAACGCCTTTTTACGACCAAATCTCTTGGACGACATTGCCATGAACGTCAGTCAATCGAAAATCGCGTCCCGCGTAGCGGTAGGTTAGTCGCTTATGGTCTAGCCCTAGTCCATAAAGCAACGTCGCATGAAGATCATGCATGTGGACAGGGTTTTCGGCTGGTCGGTAGCCGAAGTCGTCGGTGGAACCGTAAGTCAAGCCACCTTTGACTCCTCCACCTGCCATCCACATCGTGAATGCTTGCGGATGATGGTTTCGACCATCGTCATTTTCTGCGGTTGGGGTCCGTCCAAACTCAGCACCCCACAAAACAAGCGTATCTTCAAGAAGCCCACGTCGAGCAAGATCGGTTAGCAATCCCGAGATTGGGCGATCTACCTTCGATGATTCAGTGACAAGCCCCTCGTTCAATTTCTTATGATGGTCCCACGTATAATCTGTCGAGACTTGAATGTATCGCACTCCCGCTTCTGCGAACTTGCGGGCGAGAAGGCATTGTCGTCCAAAGTTGTCTGTCGGTTCTGCGCCAATACCATAGAGATCCTGTGTCTCCTTTGTCTCATCGTCGATGTTCATGACTTCTGGAACATGGGCCTGCATTCGAAATGCAAGTTCATAATTGGCGATGAGCCCTTCGATCCCTTGATCTTCGGACGCTTCCATAAGGTGTTCTCGGTTCATCGATTGTATCAGGTCAAGTTGTTGGCGTTGTAAAACCGGCGAGATGCGAGTGTTGCCTACATTGGAAACGCTAGCCTTCTTAATCGGAATTTCGGCCGAGCCTATCGCGGTCCCTTGATGGATTGCGGGCAAGAAGGCACTACCATAATTTTGTACGCCACCATGACCGCGAGGTGGTGAGATCGTGACGTAGGCAGGCAAGTTGTCGCTTTCACAACCTAACCCATAACTTAGCCAAGACCCCACACTGGGACGTACCAGATTCGCGTGCCCCGTATGCAATCGTAGCAAAGCTTCGCCGTGGGCCGTACCCTCGGTATGCATCGAACGAATGACGCATAGCCGGTCGGCTTGCTTTGCGAGATGAGGAAAAAGCTCACTCATCCAAACACCACTTTGACCATGCTGAGCAAAGCGAAAGACTGAGCCTAAAACCCTTCCTCCCTTCGATCGGTCGCCTCCTCCTAGGTCCGAAGGAAGGGGCTGGCCATCCTGATGGTTGAGTATGGGTTTCGGATCGAATGTATCGACGTGGCTCGGACCGCCCCACATAAACAAAAAGATGATTCGTTTTGCTCGAGGCGGAAAGTGAGGCTGTTTGAATGACAAGGGACCATCCACGGAAGCCGGAAATGCTCGTGTGCCGTCGGCAAGCATCGCTGCGAGCGCAATCTGACCGATCCCGCATGCGCTATTTCTAATCTTGTTTGGGCGCGTAGACCGCTTTTAAAATGTTTTACATCCATTTTTGCGCCCTACTCAAAAAACTAAACACGACTCGAAGCAAACAAAGCATGGCACGCCATCG
>JANLUJ010001151.1:0-4245 GCA_031363425.1 Pirellula sp. | reverse complement strand
GCAAATCACTGTCGTGCCACTTGCGTTCCTGTTCTGAAGCTTGCAATAAACAATTGCTTCACACCTAATTGGTGTTGTCATGGATTGAACTCGAACGGAAGTGGATTAGCGGGTACCACGCCCGGCTCGCCTCCCCTTTCGGTTTCGGGCATCCAGCTAGTATATGCTAAGCTTTCGGCTGTTGTATGGCAAACCAATATCGAATTTCGAACAAGGAAGGTCGAATTTCGAAGAAAATCGCACCCTACTTCGTCATTCGATATTCCTTGTTCGGTGTTCATTATTCAAAAGACAACGAAAGTGAGTGCCATTAGGCTGAGCCTGTGGGATTGGTTCAGGCACTTACTACTTTCAGGCCGAGTTGGACCGAAAAATCGGCTAACTCGACCGCTTCGAGCTCTACCCCAGTTGACGATGAATCCATCGTGAGGCGTACCGCAAGCGTCTCAGCACAGATATGCTCACGGTTCTCTTGAATCGCTTCTTGAATCAGACTCTCGGAACTTTGCAAAACTACTTCGATTCGATCGGCAAAATCGCATTGACGCTTTTTGCGCATGTCTTGGATCAATCGAATGGCGTCGTTGGCAATCCCATCGCGGATCAATTCATCGGTCAATTCCGTATTGAGAGCAACAACGCAATTCTTTCCCTGCGACGCTGCCCATCCCGCTTTGGCGTTCATGCGAACTTGAATGTCCTCGTTGTCCAGTTCGACGCTCTTGCCATCGATGGCCAACTTGATTTTTCCATGCAGGGTCATTTGCTCCAACAAATGGCCGCCGGACGCGGTTGCAAGGGCTTGCTTGAGTTTGGGGAGCAAGGGCCCGACGCGTGGCCCTAGCTTGCGGAAGTTGGGTTGGACTGAGTACTCGACGAAAGGACTTGCACCGCTGGCGTAGTGGATCGCTTTGACATTGATTTCGGCGCGAACAATGTCGTCGTGCTTCTTTAACCAATCGATGTGCAATTCGTCTGCTAACGTCACTTCTACACGACTTAGCGTTTGTCGCACTTTTAGTTTTGCTTCCATTCGAGCGGATCGCCCAAGTGAGGCAATTTCTCGTAGTAAGTTCATGCGTTGATTCAGTATCGGGTCGGTAGACGCAAAGCCACCATCCGGGTAGTCGCAAAGGTGTACGCTCTCGCGAACGCCTGCTAGCCCCCCTTTGAGATGCCGCCATAGGACTTCGGCAACGAACGGAGTAAACGGTGCGATTAACTTGGCAATTACGACCAGACTTTCATAAAGAGTCCAATAGGCGTCTAGCTTTTCAGGTGCCTGTTTGTCGGCGGCCCAATAGCGTGATCGGCTACGGCGAACGTACCAATTGCTTAACGCATCGACCAACGCATTGAGCGTTTGGCAAGCGCCATAGCTATCGTATTTGTCCATTCGATCGACCACATCCTTGCAAGCCGCAGCCAGTTCGCTCATCATCCAACGGTCGAGCTCGCTGCGCTGTTCGACGGGGCGATAGGTTGGTGACTTGGCAAATTCCGCAGAGTTCAATTGATCCAAAGGCCTCTGGATATCGGATGGGCCCTTGAATCCGTCGATTTCTGCATAGATCGTAAAGAAACTGAAAACGTTCCAAAGCCGCAGGATGAATTCCGGGATGCTATCCTTGATCGCGCGTTCGCTATAAAGGATCGAATTCCATGGAGGCTGATTGGCGAACAGATACCAACGCAACGCATCGGCACCGTACTTGTCGAAGATCTCTTGAGGGCTTCGATAGTTACGAAGTTGTTTTGACATCTTGCCTGTCTTGACGACAAAATCGCTACCCACGGTTTCACGAGCTTCTTCCTCGGTCAGGAAGCGTTGCTTGCCGTCCTTGCTCTCGTACCATTCGGCCATCATCAGCCCGAGCACGATGCAGTTCTTGAACGGATGCGGGTATGCGATCTCTTTCTGGTCGAAGAGCATCGTGCTGATAGCAAGTTGGCTGTAAAACCAACCTCGCGTTTGGTCGAGGGCTTCGCTGATGAAGTCGGCTGGGAATTGGTCCTTGAACGACTCCGCGTTCTGATGCGGGTAGCCCCATTGGGCAAATGGCATAGCACCGCTGTCGTACCAACAATCGATGACCTCGGTGACTCGGCGCATACGGGAGCCCGCTTCAAACGGAGAGTCATAATGAACGGCGTCGATATACGGCTTGTGGACCCGAAGGTCGTCGACCAATTCGGGGTTCTTGGCTTTGGCTTGTAGCCAAATCTCCACACCCATTACACCAGGCTTGGCAAGCAACTCGTCGTAACTGCCAATGGCTTCCATTTGACCCGACTGATCGCACACCCAAATGGGAAGAGGCGTTCCCCAATAGCGTTCTCGCGATAGAGCCCAGTCGACGTTCGACTCTAGGAAATTGCCGAAGCGTCCCGTGCCGATGTGTTCGGGCAACCAACCGATACTCTTGTTGTTCTCAAGCATAGCATCACGAAACTTGGTCGTTCGGATGAACCAACTTTCACGTGGATATTGAATGAGTGGATCTTCGCTTGCTCGCCAACAGAAAGGGTAGTCGTGCAAGTATTGTTCTTGATGCCAGAGCTTGCCTTCATCGCGCAGTCGGCGCGTGATCGGTTTGTCGGCATCTTTGACCCAAATCCCTTCGTATTCGGGGGCCTCTGCGGTGAAGCGTCCGTTAGGGGCGACGGCACAAAGTAGCGGCAGTTGTTCCGCCGAAACGAAACGAGCCTTCTCACCTACGAGCACTTCATAGTCCGCTTCACCAAACGGAGGTGCCATATGAACAAGGCCTGTGCCTGAATCAATAGTTACAAAGCTCGCATCGACCACACGCCATGAGGGTCTTTGGTTGCCACCGCTTTTGAGTTCGGCTTGATCTTTTGATTGTTGATCATAGTAGTAAGGAAAGGGTGGTATGTATTTCAAATCAATGAGGCCTGACCCCTTTACTGTCTTTTGGACGGTCAGCGTTCGCTTGGTCTTCTCGGCAAGCGATGCCACCAGCGAGCTGGCAACCACAATCGTTTCGCCAGTCTCGCTATCGGTGCAGTAAGCGTAGTCGAGTTTTGAATTGACGGCCGCAAATTGGTTGCTTGGCAGCGTCCAGGGAGTCGTGGTCCAAACGACGAGGGACGTGTTCTCCTGTCCTTCGAGTGGAAATCGAACGTAGACGCTAGGGTCTGCGACTTCGCGATAGCCTTGCCCAACTTCACCGGCGCTGAGGGCTGTGCCACCTTGAGCCCACCACCAAACGATCTTGTGACCGCGGTAAAGCAGTCCGCGATCGAAGAAGTTCTTGAGCGACCACCAAACGCTCTCAATGTAGCTTTGATGGTAGGTCACGTAAGCTTGGGATAGATCGATCCAAAAGCCCAGGCGTTCGGTCATCCGCTCCCATTCTTGCATGTATCGCCAAACACTTTGTTGACAACGTTGAATGAAGGCTTCGATGCCATACGCTTCGATTTCTTCTTTGCTGTGGATGCCTAATTCCTTGCATACTTCGACTTCGACCGGTAGGCCATGCGTATCCCAACCGGCTTTGCGCTCGCAGCGATAGCCTCGCATGGTTCGGTAGCGAGGAAAGAGATCCTTGATGGCTCTCGTCAGACAGTGGCCAGGGTGTGGCATACCATTGGCGGTCGGTGGCCCTTCGAAGAAGACAAAAGCTGGAGCATCTTTTCTGAGCTCCAATGATTTTTCGTAGATGCGATTTTGTTTCCAAAAAGCGAGGGTTTCGTCTTCGAGTTTTGGAAATTTGATATCGGTCTTAACAGCTTGGAACATGACCTGGGATCGGGGTCGGATGAAAAGGGTCGGCAAACCGCGGATCCTCGATCCACGTCGAGCGAAAAGGCGTCGCTCAGTGTATGCAAATCATAGGCTTTTCGTACTGTTTCGGGTACGACCCAGTGTGGTTCGGTGGTCCCCACCGAAAAAGTGATACCATAAATCACGGTGGAGACCACCGTGCCACACTCAATAAATCACGGTGAGGGACCACCGTGCCACACTCAATCGATTTCGTCGACATCAGGGCCGATTTCTTCGTCTTCGTCGAGAATCTCGCCGTTTCCAAGATCAGCATCTGGATCGGAAACCAAACCGTCGTCGGCAGGTTCGATTTCGTACTCGTCGTCCAGTTCTTCTTCGAAATCGTCATCGAAGTCATCATCGAAATCGTCTTCGTCAAAGTCTTCAAACGGATCCGGATCTTCGTCTTCGGTGTCCTCCTTGATCGGTTCTTCTTCGACTTCGTCTTCGTC
>JANLUJ010001138.1:0-4111 GCA_031363425.1 Pirellula sp. | reverse complement strand
TACCATCGCATTGGCCAATGGAGGCAGTTGTGCCGATTCAGGAAACTCGGGCTGAAGGTCATCAAGGATCGTATTCGCAAATCTATGTGCCGAGGCTACCGATTCAAACAAGCCGCGATAATTTTCATTCGTGCCAGCAAGTTTTAGAATTGCCAAAGACGAAGATGGCTCGATCATGCCAGCAGAAACACAAGCCACTGCTGCGGCTGCAGGACTGCGATGTTGGCCGTGATGGCAGTGGATGTAGATGGGACCATTCAAGTCTCGCACTGCTTTTGCCAATTCTTGGGCGCGCTCTGGAAGTATGCCATTGTAACCGTGCGGAAGATGGACATAATGCAATCCATATTTTCTTGCGAGCGTCAGCTGTGGCTTAGCTCCGTCAACACTGATGATTGTCTTTACTCCGAGATCCTTCAATTCATGGAACCCTTGTTCGCCATCAGGCTGTCCGCCCGAGATCACTTTACCGTGGATCCTAATCGCGTTCGGTAGATGTTCGGTTTTGAGTCGATGTGGTACGCTGGTTGTGAACGTCGGAGCCGGGTATTCGTTGCGATCTTGTGCCAAGCCGGGACTGCTCAAGACCAGAATGAAAACCCATGCACACGCAACAGTTGGGTATAGAGCTCTGATCGCGGCGTAGGTTTTCAGCATTTGCTATGGATCGTAAAGGTGCTTGCACCGCAAAAAAGTTACCGATGAATTGTAGCAAATGGTAGGCATGGTCGCGCGATCTCGATTTTAAGAATGCGCAAAAGGCATGGCAGAAGATCTTCGAGTCTTTCTCGGAAGTTCGCTACCGCGGACGGTGAAACATCAATTCAAACTTTTCATAATCGATTACGCTTCCGGCAGCCTTCATCTTCGTGTGCAGCTCACGGATCAACATGGGAAACTCGGCTGAATTCTCTTTGTTTTGAAGTTTCTTTGACACGAGCCCAGCATTGATATGCAATTGTTGGCGATCGTACCAGTTAAGGATGCTTGCCACTTGGGTTTGGAGTCCCTTTCGTCGATCCGAACTTTGCTTTTTGGATTTTGTATCGGTAGCCTTTGAGGACTGAAGCTCTTGATCGACGTAGCAAAGTGCTTTGAAAATCCAATCAAATGGAGCGCTGGTTGCGCCGCCCAACTTGGTCGACTCACTCGCCGAACGAATCGATTCTGGATATTGTTTGGCTCGATACTGCAGGAGCGCGAGGGTATTCCAATAGTAGGCCGATTTCTCGGAGCGGGCGAGTCGCTCGCTCACTATGAAAATGTGCAGCAAATAGATTGCCTTGACTCAATGCGGTTCGAGCTTGCTCGTTTTGCCATTGGCCTTGCGTGTTGGGCGATTCGACCGCGTCTTTTTGTTGTCGATTCATGGTCCAAACACGATGGTTTCTTTGTGTGACACGCATAATTTGCGTGCCGTCTTGGCTAATCGCTACCAAGTTTTCCAAGCCTCGCAGTCCCTCGAGCTTAAGGAGTTCCCTTCCGAGCGAAAGCTCAGACAAGCGCAAGGTCTCATCGCTTCCAGTCGAGATCAATCTCATGTTGTCAGGACTGAAACAAAGGCTGGTGACTAAGTCGGCGTTTCCATCTAACTCGAGAGTTGGCGATATGAGCGGGGCATGCATAAGGCGATCCAACTCCCACACCAAGGTTTTCGGATTCTCACCAGCAACAGCAATCCACTTTCGGTTTGGACTGATCGCGATCGCGCGAATTGCAAATGGAACGGTCCTATCCAGTGGACTCTTGGAATGGATCGAGTCCCAAACTGCAAATCGATTGTCTTGAGCAACGAAGGCTACTAGTCCGTGAGCCGGCCGGTCTCGACAAGTCCCAAACGCAGGTTGGGTTAGCGACGCTCCCCTGGTTTGCAGAGAAATTCGCCCAACTTGGCTGGTTTTGCTCTGATAAGTACAATATTCACCCTTCAAATGGGAATGTGAAAAGCAATTCTTTGATCATCCCGATAAACTATTTCGCGTACAAAGAAACTGAAACCGGTGTGTCTTCACAAACCTTAGCAATGGGAACGGTAGGCACAGACTACATTTGACCATTTAACTACCCTTTTTTCCCACCGGCGTTAAAGGCCAGTCTCCTTGCTAACTGTGAATCACGCTTTTTCAAGAAATGAAGTAGGTAATGGTATCCTTCCGCTTCGACTTGAGCGTCGGAAATCCTAGTATTTTTCGCTTAGGATCGTTCGATCAATAGATGTCCGGTTTGGAACGTGGGATAGGCTTCCAGCCCGTCGACAGGCTGGAAGCCTATCCCACTTAGTTTCCGAACTTTCCCTGCAAAGCATTCACCACATGAAACTACACGCACTTCCCAACGTTGCACTAACTCTGTGGCTCGTTCTCAATTCAATCTCGTACGCCCAAGAAGCTCGCGTCCAGGAAATCCCACTCCCCAAGGACGCGAAAGAAATAAGTTACCTGAAGAGTCGCGGCGATATCCGAATGAAATTGGCAGGCGACATGAAAAAGGCGGGCGAATTCTACCGGTCTGAACTGACACAAAAGCAGTGGACCAAATCAGCCAAGGACAATCTGCAAAAGACCTTCTGGGTCCAGACGTTCAAAAAACAGAACCTCGAGCTAGTGGTGCGGACCTCCAACAATTCAGACGAAGAATGTGATATTCGGCTGACTCCGAAAGGCTTTCTCTGGGATGAAGATTTTGCGCCACGTCCAGAAGACATTCCTATTCCAGACAATACACAGCAACTAAAGTACGACGATTTTTTTACTTCAATTGAATTTCAGCACGCTGACTCTCCCAAACAATTGATCGACTTCTACGCATCCAAACTCGACTCGAAAACATGGACAAATTCGTCTGGTGATCAATCGAGCGAGAGGTCTGGTGTTCTCCAACGAACCAGTGGCACCGCATCCATCGCTATTCACATCAATGTCGAGAAAGGCAAGAGCAACGTCAGGATCAAAACACAGGGTATGTCGTGGGACAAAATCAAACTTGCGAATGCAGAAGCAAAGAAGATAACCAAAGAGGCCACGCATACTACGGATCGCAATGCCAATGCGCCGAATCGAATAAGCAAACCGAAACGAGGAATGGAAAAGCTTGAGAAACTACCATCCATTGCGAGCGTCACCATCGATGGCAAGAAGACTCCACTGACCGAGATCTTCGCCTACGAGTTGATTGCATACGGCAAGTGGAGAACTCACGTTGTCGCAACCGCACAACCCGTGAAGCAGGATGCTCTATTAAAACTGCTTCAAGCGAATGTCCCCGAGGAAAAGTGGGGGGATCAGTGGAAACTGCCTTCTCCGCATGTACGGTTGATTTTGGATGACGATGATAGCCTCTGGTCGGTCCAACTCTATGCCGACAAAGTGCCTGGTTCATCGACTGAAGTTACAGGCGAAGCCATCGTCGAGGATGGACGGGCGAGAGGAACTGCAAAACTAAAACAACAGAAATTCTTCGAGCATAGTTACGAAGCCGAACTGTCCTTTGATGTACCGTTGCTCGCCTCCACCGCAACGCCTCGCAAGTTGTTGGAGAACGCGCCGAAACTAGAAAATGCTGGCAAGATCGTCATGGCAGGAAAAACCTTTTCACTCCCCTACGTTACCGCGTACGAAGAGCGAAAAGCCAGCCGATCGGTGATTCATGTTGTCTTAACAGAGAAGCCGATTGATTCAGCAAAAATTCTTGCGTCGCTCAAACAATCGGGAAAGGTGGGAATGAGCGTCATTGGAATCCAGACGCAAATCGACTTCGCGATAGATGAGAATGATACTTTGAGTTCAATGTCATTGTGGTGCGACGGAGCTTCTGTCACATGGAGCGGAAACGACAGCATTCAATCGTTCGTACAAAGCGAGGGGGGACGAATTCGAGGTACATCGAAAACGACTACCCAAGAAAAAGTGTTTGGCAAGCCTCTCGATTTCCAAGCCAGCTTCGATACGTCGTTCCTTCGAGCATCGACATCGAAGTAAGGTGAGCGTCCGAGTTTTTCGCTTTTTGAGGATTTTGCTGTAACAAATCTAAGGTCCTTTGGCATTGGTAGTCGCGACTACTCATCTCCCGGCCAAATATCAGAACGTAAAGCATGTTCGCTCGAATTGCTAGA
>JANLUJ010001053.1:0-2882 GCA_031363425.1 Pirellula sp. | reverse complement strand
GTGGGCGAAGAATTGGGGCGGATTCAGCTTGCCAAACTGTGGGCGGTAAAGCGGTCGGAGGAGGGCAAATTTGGCTTGAGACACTTCCACAGTGGGGTGCTGTAGTTGAGAAGCTGGATTCCGTGAGATTGCGACAAACTGGTTAACAGAAGTTGGTCAGCACATAACTGTGAACGGAGGCGACTGGCGGCGTAAGAATCCTGGCCAAATGTGGAATAGGAATCGATCTGAGCCGACGGATACTTCTAGCCGACTTTGGCATTCAATTGTTGGGAACTGTTCTGCGATTTGCAAAACCTTGGTAGTACTCATCAAGCAAGTCCCTCGGTTGATTCGGCTACGAGTTCCATCCTGAATCGGAATTTGATACCTTGACGACAGTTCGAAAATCGGACTTCAATTCCACGATTTTTTTCATCGAGTTGCGTAAAATGAGTATTGTTGATTGGCTAAAGAGCCGGTTCTCAAGTCGTGCGAAGTTTGTTGCGATGTACCGAAACGGAATGTCAAAGGCGAAGAAAGGCGACTTTGCTGGGGCCGTTTTAGACTACACCTCCGCGATAGATGCATCAGGCATATCCAATGATGTACTGGGGATGGCACTCTACAACAGAGCGCTCGCCTACTCCGCCATTGACGAAGGTGATAAGGCGGCAGAGGATCTGACACGCGCGCTGAAAATACCCGGTCTGCCAGAAAACATTAAAGTTGCGGCAATTCAGAGGCAAGAACGAATTCGAAGAAGAGAAGCATAGTCGCGGTGCGAAATAGCGGCATGTTATTCCGTTCACCAATCAGCGGATTTCAATAACAACAGCTACATTTCCACAGTGGGTGGCTGTCGGTGCGAGAACGGATTCAAGCGGGAAAGAGACAGGGTGGTTTGGCGGGAGGCAACACATGCCTGTGGAAATTGGAATGCTTAGGACCGCCTTTGTATGCTTGTCGGGTTTAATTCACTAACGGGCATCAGACTATATAGTGGGCGTACACTTCCAATAGACCAACGCCGAGCAATCGCAAAGTCGATTGAAAATCGATTCAAGACGTGTGTACGATTGTTGACGCCAATAGATTTTCGGCCAGGGAAAACGAATGAAGTCGGTCGACACCCAATGCCTCAACTCAAACCAAATGGAGCAAGTCAACGCAACTAAAAAACTACTTCCGATTAGCGACTGCGTTCGCCGTATTTTTTTGGCTCATGCAGCAGAAGTCCAGGCAGAAGTGATTTATAAGATCCCCGGAGGCTTCGGCTGGAAAAAAAGCCTTCCTCTCCAGCTTATCTTCGATAAAGCCGTCGCCGAGG
The DNA here is from genome assembly GCA_031363425.1 of Pirellula sp. Lineage (GTDB taxonomy): Bacteria > Planctomycetota > Planctomycetia > Pirellulales > Pirellulaceae > JBKCUI01. The sequence goes on along the minus strand of JANLUJ010001053.1, from coordinate 1,573 downwards.
ACCTTGGACTAAGCGAGGAAGTGACGCAAAAACTCAAAAGCCTACACGAACAGCTCCTGAGAAAGTAATGAAGGTCCTGACCGACGAGCAGCGACAAGCGTTCGAGCTACTAAGGGGTAAGCCGCTCGGCGCAGCTGACGTCAAATGACGGAACTTCGAGGAAATTGCTTCGGGCTGGGGCAAGACAGGTTCGAAAGCAAAATCTTGAAGGAAATCAACGGAGTGGTTAACATAAGTAGGAGGCAGCACATCCGGTGGACAATGCAGCGGGTGGGAAGTGACGACTAGCGGCGTAAAATCCTGGCCAACTGCGGAATGCGAATCGATCAAAACTGAAATCAGATGGAATCGGCTAGCTTCTTGTCCTCAATGGGAGACTGTCGGGCTTCGGCAGCAGATAACTGTGGAATCCGAAGTCCGACGGCTACGGACTTCGCAGATTCAGCTTCTTTCCGCCAAGTTTCGCAAGTGCAGTTTTCCTCTCGGCTGTCATGATCGAGTTCCATACTCTATCTCGCTCTGCTTCGATCTTCGATAGTAGTGCCGTGTCTCGCTTCTTAATATTTGCTCTGCTCTCACGGAAATACGTTCTCTGTGCAACGCGAACCTTTCCTAACTCGTCATCGTTGAGACCAATAGCTTTTGCAACGTTTGCATCCATTACTGCATGCCTACCCATTTGTTGCACATGAATTTGATGTAAGCGATCGATTTGTTCGAGACTAAGTACTTCACTTAAGGTTCTCTGAATCAAGTCATCGCTAGGTACTTTCGCGGGTTCATTCTGATTTCTGTCAACTGAGCTTTTCCCTTCCGACATGCCTTTTATTTTCTTGATGCATTCGTCGTCCATCGCGATTTCGACTTGAACTTCTTTGATCAAAACCAAGTGAAGCGGAATTCCTTGACGCCACGGGGGCGATGGCAATCGATCGTCTCCATCAAGTTGGCCATATGTGGTGTTGCTTGAAAGAAAGATTGCTAAACATACTGAGAGTACCAGCCATATATTTTTCGGGGCCAGAGTTCAATTCCCTTTTTTGCGTTTTCCTTTCGTGAATTGGCAATACATGTTAACCTCTTAACCCAAGTTTCGCAGCAGTTGACAGTTTCGCTTCGAAATGCAAGTAGTGTCCTGTCACACAGGAGAAGCGGTAGAGGACGGTTAGATTGACTAGCTCCATGTCCACAGTGGGGTGCTGTCGTAGTTGGGTCGGATTCTTGCAAGATCGCAATGTTCCGGGTCACAGAGGTTTTTACCTTCGCTACGCCCGGCGTGTCAGACGAATTACCAACCGGTGTGAGTTAGCCGCAGGGCGTAAGGCTCGATTTTTGCAACCATAAAATGTTGGGAAGCGGTGGGTTTGCACTGTCAAAAAGGGTTGGAAAGGGCAGGTTTCGCTTCCTGCAATAATCAAATGATTCTATCGAATCTATATTAAAGGTCTTTTATTTGTGGTTGTGTAAAGCGAATGGCCATTTGGGCATGCCAATCGATTCCCGCTGTCTTCATACGGGTATCTGCCAGATTTCCATGCAATCATCTGCGTTTCGTTGGGTGTGTACGAAATAT
>JANLUJ010001007.1:0-2115 GCA_031363425.1 Pirellula sp. | reverse complement strand
GAATCTTGCCCGAGTACATGATTCAGTCGAGCAAGGGATTTTTGAAACAGATACAAGGGATGAAGCCGCCGCGTGGGATATGGTGCCATATCACGGGAACGGACTTGGTTCGAGCAGGCGATGGCCAGATCTACGTACTGGAGGACAACCTGCGTTGCCCATCGGGTGTCTCCTATGTGATCGAAAACCGAGAGGTGATGAAGCGAACGTTTCCACAGCTTTTTGAAGGGCGTAACATATTGCCAGTGGAGACCTATCCAGAGCAGTTGCTCAAGATGCTGCAATACGTTTCTCCCTCGTCTTCGATTGAACCAACGGTTGTTGTACTCACACCTGGTATCCACAACTCAGCTTACTTTGAACATTGCTTCCTAGCACAGCAGATGGGTGTTGAACTTGTTCAAGGTTCTGACTTGCTAGTCAAGGACGGTTTCGTTCACATGCGAACAACGCGTGGTCTGAAGCGCGTCGATGTCATCTATCGACGGATCGATGACAACTTTCTCGATCCCGAATGCCTTCGTCCTGATTCGACTTTGGGTGTCAAAGGCTTGATGCAAGTGTATCGAGCGGGCAAAGTGGCTTTGGTGAACGCGCCGGGAACGGGGGTCGCTGACGACAAAGCGATTTATGCTTATGTCCCGAAAATGATCAAGTACTACTTTGGCGAAGACATGATTCTTCCCAACGTGCCAACGTACATGTGCGCCGACGAGTCTGAACGCAAGTACGTTTTAGAGAACATTGACAAGCTGGTTATCAAACCAGCCAATGAATCCGGCGGATATGGCATTTTGCTCGGCCCCAAAGCGACGAAAGAGCAATTAGCAACCTACAAGGAATTGATTGTCAGCAATCCTAGAAACTACGTCGCTCAACCGATGCTGGACTTGTCCACCGTTCCAACATTGTGTGGAGATTCGTTAGAAGGCCGACACGTCGATCTGCGTCCTTATATTCTGTATGGCGAAGACATCTACATAGTGCCGGGTGGCCTGACAAGAGTTGCGCTCGTAAAGGACTCTTTAATCGTTAACTCATCGCAAGGGGGCGGGAGCAAAGACACTTGGGTATTAAGAAACGAATCAAATGGCGTTTAGAAGACGATTGGATAGTTGAATGTTATCTCGGGTAGCGGATTCGATTTTTTGGATGAGACGGTATATTGAGCGGGCTGAAAATGTCGCGCGATTCATCGACGTGACGCTCAATTTGACCCTTGGCATCGGTGCAGATCACTACCAGCAATGGGAGCCACTGATTTACACAACGGGCGATAACGATCTTTTTCATGAACACTATGACATTGTAAGTCAAGCGAACGTAATTCGTTTTTTGACATTTGACGAGCGCAATCCAAATTCGATTTTGTCGTGCTTGAAGATGGCCCGTGAAAACGCACGCGTCAGCCGCGAAATGCTGAGCAGCCAAATGTGGGAAGAGCTCAATAAGTTTTATCTATTCGTTCGAGACAATCGCCACGATACGATAGCCGTTGATTCCCCATTCGAGTTTTTTGGACGTATTCGCCAAGCTGGATATTTGCTTGAAGGAGTTACCTACAGCACAATGTCTCATGGTGAAGCTTGGAACTTCGGCCGGCTAGGTGCGCTTCTGGAACGAGCCGACAAGACTTCGCGAATTCTCGATGTCAAGTACTATTTGCTCTTGCCGGATGTGAGCGATGTTGGGACGCCAATCGACATTAGTCAATGGGGGATGTTGCTCAAAAGCACGAGTGCCCTGGAAATGTATCGGCGGAGACATGGTCGGTTGTCACCCAAGCAAGTTGCCGCGTTCATGCTATTGGATCGCGACTTTCCTCGAGCCATCCGATTTTGCGTTTCGCGAGCCGAACAGTCGTTGTTGGCTATTACCGGTGGAACGACTGGCAATTTCAGTAACAAACCAGAACAGTACTTAGGGCGACTGCGCGCGGAATTCGATTTCTTGCACATCGACGATGTCATGGATCTTGGACTACATGAGTTTATCGACAACTTCCAGGTTAAGTTGAATATGGCTGGCGATGCGATTTGCGAAACTTTTTTCGAGGTGATTCCCATTGTCGCGAGTTGAATGCAATCGAAGGCTACTGTAGCATGGCCCCCTGGG
>JANLUJ010000988.1:0-10374 GCA_031363425.1 Pirellula sp. | reverse complement strand
TTTTTCTCCAGCATATCTTGGATCGCATTTTCTGGATCTGGGTACAAACCAAAGATTTGCGACAAATTGGCTTGAGTAGCCCTGGTTAGTCGCAAACGGTCGTCCTTGGCTTTCGCATGCGTTTGTTCGTGTGGATAGATGTTTCCTTCACCAAATCGTTTGAGTCGAACTCGTGCCATGAACCCGCGGCGATTTAATTTCTTGCCAGCGATTTCGAATTCTTGGTGGTAGACGTAGATAGCTGGATCTGGCTCGGTTTGCAAAACACCTTCGCTTCGCCAAGATCGGTAGATGCGAGCTGCCCGTTGGTAGATTGCGTTTTCGTCCGAATCCTGTTCTTCGCGTCGATTTAGCTCCAGGCGTAGGAAATTGAAGGGGGAAAGCCCGTAAAGGTGGTCCTGAAGCTGTGAGTCGACCACATCGTAGGGGGGAGCAATGCAACTAGAAAGCGATCCCACTTGGGCTAAATTGTAACGTAGACCGCGAAAAGCCTGGATTTCTGGCATGATGTTGTTCGAAGACGGCAATGAAAAAAGCCCAGTTAGAACCGGGCGATCGTAACCCGGTGCATAAGCGAGGGACGGGCTGGAGTTGTCTGAAAGCTACCCCGCTAGGGCTCGAACCTAGAATAAGGGAACCAAAATCCCTTGTGTTACCATTACACCACGGAGCAATCATTTTTCATCATTTTTCTATCGAATTGGACTAATCTCCCAACTAGATAACCGAAGTGTATACGCTGGCACCAAGCTTGACAACAGTAGTTATTCCTGTTGTTTTGGCTCGGTTTACCAGCCAACCGTGGCGTCTCGTTCCCCGGCTCCGCCTGAGAACGCACTGCTCTCGAGGCTCTGCCTCGACATGTCAAAAGAATGCAATTTCCTAGTCACCGCTTTTCCGATGGGTTCAACTCGATGTCGAGCCAAACAAGATGATGGTCCGATGCGTCGCCTAACTTTGGATCAAGCTCCCGGAGCTGGTCGGCAGTGGGCCAAAAAACGCCCCCGTTCACCACCTTGCAATTGGCGGAGGGGAGCACAAAGTCAATCCTCAAATTGCCAGGCTCATTGTCGTTGAAATCTCCGGTGTCGTTGGCTGGATTGCCTTTGTGTTTTTGGTTGGCTTTGCCCTGCAACTTCGAAGCTTCGATTGCACCCTCGCTCGTCGGGACGAAATTGGATGAGACTCTTGGGGAACTCAGTAAATCGATGATGCCCTGGGAAATGCCGCTTCCATCGATTGGATCTGAGTTCAAATCCCCCAAAACAACGAAACGAGAGTCAGCCGAAAGTGGCCCAGCTTTCCCTAGATCATCCATCAAGTAGCTTCCGTCCGCCGTGCCAGAAACATAGTCTCGGATCAGTCGGATCTCGTCATGGTTCCTGCAACCATTGCGATCTTCGGGTCCGTCAAAGACGGGTGGTGTCGGGTGAGATGCTATCACGTGCAGCATCGCGCTGCCGACCATTATTGGTACATCCCAATGCGATTTGGAACTCAAACGCAGCTTTCCCCAAACCTCATCGGTATGAAAGAATCTTTCCTCACCAGTACCCTTGTCAATAAGTTTCGGCCGTTTCGCGTTTGGCATCTGACTCCACCGAAACATCTGAAAACTCCGAACCTCTTTCTCGGAGATTGGAAATCGGCTGTACACCGCCATTCCATATTGTCCAGGAAATGCTCCATATCCCCAACCGTCGTCGCTGTCGGTTGTCCGGCCATTTGCGTTAAGATCCATTCCGGAGTTGACGCCGGTATTGACTGGGGCTGAGAACAAGTGAACCAAGGTACTCGCGTGCGATTTCAATTGGCTCGATTGTGCCTGCAAAAAATATTGATCCCGAAGTAGCCTCGCCGCTTCACCATCGGAATAATCAACTTCGTTGGCAAGCAAGATATCTGGATCAACCAATTGAACGATTGTGGCAATTCTCTTTGCCTGTGCGTCCCCTGCTTTTAGTTCACGAACCAACTGTCCATTTTCCTTTCGGTTCAGCGCGACATTAAAAGTCGCAACGCGAACACAACCCTTGGCCACTGGCGGAGGGGCGATTCCCAACTCTTGAGTAGCACCACTGCTCACGTGCAACATGGCATTGCACAAAAAACCAACGCCACATATCCAGTACTTTGGTTTGCTAGCAAAGCGTTGAAGTGATTTCATAGATTCGTTTGTTGTTAAGGTTAAGCAGCCCGTACAAAGCATTACGCAATTGTAACTTGCACGAAGCCCGGCGACGCCTACTATGAACAAAACTTAGAAACCTGTGCGATTCAATTTGAATTTGCCTATTCAATTTATTGAGCCTGAGGCGCTCTCCTAGCCACGCCGCTGGAAATAGGCTAGCACCTCGGGCTCAGCAAGCTCTCAACTTATTTCAATCGTACAGGTCGAAAATCAGTGGAGTATTTAATTCGAACGCGAGCCGAATTGGCTCGGTAACTTTTTTGGAGGAACGACATGTTTCGCAAGACGATCATTGGAGCGGGTTTGTTGGTAGGTTCATTGTCATTCATGGAAACCGCATCGGCACAAGGAAATTGTTATGGCAACTACGGATACCAACAAGTGTATCGAGCTCCAGTTTACCGAGCGCCGATTTATGTGACACCCGCATATCGGCCCGTTCAAGTGTACAGGCCACCGGTTTACGGATATTCACCAGTCTCCCGCGGCGTCAATGTAAACATCGGGATCGGCGGCGGTTACCCAAGAGGTATTGGATATGGTTCTGGGTTTGGTTATGGCTCCGGTTTTGGATACGGGCCTGGGATCAGCGTTGGTCGAATTCGATTCTAGTGCTTTCATTACGAGGTGGAGACACATAGTAGAACAGTTGTCCTCAACTGTTCCCGCCCTGCGTATCCAACTCCAATAGCCAAGCAATTCAAGTACGCGCCCCTTATGCTTCGGTTCGTGCGCCTTCAGTGTTCAAGACAGCCGGTATGCCGCTCGATCCGTGATATAAGCGTTATCCGTGGTTGGATTGGACAGCTACGCAAGTTCAGGTCAAGGGTTATTAACTATTTTGCAAGGCACATCCGCTATAGGTGTTCCCAAAGGGCAGGGCAAGATGACCATCGACAACTTACAAATACTGCGCAGCCGGCCCACCTTTGGCTGCCATCGCATCGATTTTGGCTGTCACTAGTTTGTCTTCTAGGAGCGGTGGCGCGTGGTGCGCTTTCTGCCTCGCGTCGATCACGAGCGGGCCAGTGCAGCCCCAATGTTTGTGTTCAAAAAAAGCGCCAACGCCAGCGATATCCATGGCTGGATTGCTTCGTGTGAACGTTACCCATAAGAAGTTGTTGAGAGACTGACTGGCAAAATCAGAATCATCTACCAAGACAACCATCCGCATGCCTTTCCATCTCGGGTCTTGCGACAATCGCATTCCCATATCCTGGAACATCCCGTTCCAAAAATCCACTAGGGCCGAAGATGACTCTTTGCCCCCCTGCACGGCCAAGACCCCGGGCAAACACCATCGAGCATTGCTGAATCCATGCGGCAATGCAAACGATTGCGGTAGCATTGTTGCGAGTTCATAGCACTTCGAACCGCTTGCCGCCATCACAATCTTGGACCCTTGGGTGAATCCGTCGCCACTATAGTCGAGGGTATCTATTGTTGTTCGTGTCTGAAAATGCAGGTCGCGTGACCAATCAATGCGCTCGAGTAGATGCCTCAAGAAATCATCAATACGATGTATGTCCAACGAAGGATCGTCGAAAGAATTGACGATCATCAGATACTTAGCAAGCGACATTTGCCCCTGCCCGAGGATCGCGTTGGCTTGTGTAAGAAGTTCTTGCGGTCGATCAGGCTTTCGATAGGGTGAATAGCGTTCGCTACCGATCGCTAAGAGTAAAGGATGAACGCCTGCAGCATCGACTGCATGAACCGCTTTCACACCAGGAAGTACTGTCGGAATGATTGGGCCGGTAATCTCGTGAATCAACTGCCCAAAGGTAGTGTCTTCTTGTGGTGGTCTTCCGACGACCGTGAAGGGCCAGATGGCTCCGTCTCGATGATAGACCTTGTCCACATGCATGAAAGGAAAGTCATGCTCCAATGCGTAGTACCCCAAGTGATCCCCGAATGGCCCCTCTCGTTTCATCGAGGTCGGGTCGATGGTGCCGTGAATGACGAAGTCAGCGTCGGCATAAAGAGGCGCGTGATCGCTTGAGGTGATCATGGGAATGCGATGGCCCGCAAGCGCGCCTGCAAAGGTTAATTCGCTCAAGCCCTCCGGCAACGGCATGACCGCGGCGAGTGTCATGGCTGGCGTCCCACCGACACTGATCGCGACTCGAAAAGGTCGCCCTTCCGCAATAGCTTGTTGATGATGTACACCGATTCCGCGATGCAATTGATAGTGCAAACCAATTTCGCGGTTGGTTTGGTAGTCGTTGCCTGATAGTTGGACTCGATACATGCCCAGATTGCACTGCATCAAGGAGGCCGATGCCCCCTGGCTTAGGACTTGCGGAAGCGTGATAAACGGCCCACCGTCATCGGGCCAAGAGACCAATTTGGGCAAGCCATCGATCGTCGTCTCATTGCGTTGCACGGCGCCTGACCGAACGCTTTTTGGCAACATGGTCCAAGCCGTCCACGGCGCGGAAGCATAACGCCATGGCCGCTGGAAAAGTTGGTTTGGGTCGATTTTGAGTTCGATCGCTCGCCGCACACGATTGATCGTCTTTCGAAAAAGAAACCTGGCTTGATCTAGTGAACCGAAAAGATTGCTTACCATCGGAAATGGACAGCCGATGGGATTAGTAAAAAGAATGGCAGGCCCGCCGCGAGCATAGACGCGACGTTGGACTTCTGCAATCTCCAAATGAGTTGAGAGCGGCTCGGAAATTTCAATTAGCCGGTTGTTTAAGCGGAGATCTTCCACCACCTGGCGTGTGCTGCGATGCGACATTAGCTAGTTATCAGGCAAGGTGAAAAATCGGTCACTGCGGAGCCGGAGCTGTTTCATTACTCCTTCCGCCTAAGGCATTCTAGACGTAAAATCCGAACCCGCTGAGGGTGTTTGGTGTTTCTATGACATCCGACGATTTCAACCGCTGAATAACACTGGAAACATGGAAAAACGACTTTTTAACTTCTCATCCGGTCCGGCTGTGCTCCCGGTCCCTGTCCTTGAACGCATCCGGGATGAGATGCTTTGCCTACCGGGTTGTGGTGCCTCGGTCATGGAACTCTCCCACCGCAGCAAGCAGTTTATCGCAATCCAAGAGGCCGCCAAGCAACGCCTCATCCGGCTGCTAAACATCCCATCCGAATACGAAGTGCTGTTCCTGCAGGGGGGGGCTCGGCTGCAGTTTTCGATGATCCCCATGAACCTGCTGCGCGGTCAATCTGGTCCTGCACAATACGTGATAACTGGATCGTGGGGAAAGTACGCCATCGGAGAAGCGAAACGCGAAGGCAAAATCGAAGCGATCTACGATTCGGCTGTTACTAACTACGACCGAATCCCAAGCCAAGCGGAACTGCAAATTCGCCCCGATGCCGCATATGTCCACATCACTAGCAACGAAACCATCCAAGGTGTTCAGTTTCACGATGATTTGAGTTCCGACGCGCCATTGGTTTGCGATTGCTCGTCCGACATTTTGCATAGGCCAATCGATGTGTCCAAGTATGGACTCATCTATGCTTGTGCCCAGAAGAATGCAGGCCCGGCCGGAGTGACGGTGGTCATCATTCGCAAGGATTTACTTGCTCGTTCCAACGACGCCTTGCCCGGCTACCTCAACTTCAACAACCATGCCAAGGAAGACTCGATGTGGAACACCCCGCCAACCTTTGCCGTGTATGTGCTTGGGCTGGTTACCGAATGGGTGGAGAAGACCATCGGCGGACTTGCAGCCATGCATCGGATCAATCAAGAAAAAGCCAAGACCGTTTACGACGCAATCGACCGGCATCCGACGATGTATCTAGCCCATGCTCAGAAGCAGTCGCGTTCACTCATGAACGCTACTTTTCGGTTTCCGAACGAAGATTTGGAAAAAACGTTCTTGACTCAAGCTCAAGCACATGGTCTCGATTCACTGAAGGGTCACCGAAGTGTCGGTGGTATTCGAGCAAGCATTTACAATGCCATGCAAATGGCAGGCGTTCAGTCGCTGGCTCAACTCATGGATGACTTCGCATCCAAGAACGCTTAGTGTCGTTATTGAAATGAGTGGGATAGGCTTCCAGCCAGTCGATGTATTACGACAGGCTGGATGCCTATCCCACACTTGTCCAATCCACCCATTTATCGGCTAACCATTTATGACGTTTCGCATTCTAGTTCTCGACCCGATTGCACAAGAAGGTTTCGACCTCCTCAACGCTGAGAAAGATTTTGAGTACGAAGTGCGAACGGGCCTGAAGGGCGAGGAACTTCGCAAGTCGCTCAACGAATTCGACGGCGCGATTGTCCGTAGTGGAGTGAAGATCACGGCCGCATCGTTGGAGGGAAACAAACGGATGCGAGCGATTGTTCGGGCCGGAGTCGGAACAGACAACATCGACAAGACCGCGGCCACTCGGCTTGGCATCGTGGTCATGAACACGCCGGCCGGCAATACGCTCAGCACAGCCGAACACGCATTCGCCTTGATGCTAGGTCTATCTCGTTCTGTCGCGCCAGCTTATCAAAGTCTTTGCGAGGGGCGGTGGGACCGCAAGACATTTATGGGGAGCCAGCTCGCCGACAAAACATTTGGAGTCATCGGCATGGGCCGCATCGGTCGAGAAGTTGCCACGCGAGGTTTGGCATTCGGTATGAGGGTCATTGCGTTCGATCCGTTCCTGTCCGATGAGCAAGCGACCAAGATGGGGATCGAAAAATCCAACTCCATCGCGGAATTATTGCCGCGTGTTGACTATTTGACGGTTCATACGCCACTGACGGACGAGACCAAGTATTTAGTCGGCATGAAGCAACTCGACATCCTAAAAAAGGGTGTTCGATTGATCAATTGCGCGCGAGGTGGAATCTACGAGGAAGCGGCACTCGTCGAAGGTCTCAAACGCGGCATTATCGCTGGCGTCGCATTGGATGTGTTTGAGGAAGAGCCGTGCACGAATAGCCCATTGTTCGGCATGCCTGGGGTTGTATGTACGCCGCATTTAGGAGCCAGCACCGAGGAGGCTCAAACGCAAGTGGCTATTGAAGGCATCCAGCTATTGATCAATTTCTTTAAGACTGGCGAAATACGTCATGCCGTCAACGTCGCATCTCTGGATCCAAAAACATTGGATGCGCTTCGCGGATATCTCGATGCTGCTTATCGGCTTGGGTTGCTCATGGCACAGTGGCATGCCGGTAGTATCGGGGCATGCCAACTCAACTACCGCGGCGAGGTAGCCGACAAGAATACCAAGCTATTGACTGCCGCGTTCTGTGCCGGCTTGCTTGAGAAGGCCATGGCAGATGATGTCAACATTATCAATTCGGAAATGTTGCTTCGCGAGCGCGGGATTGAGTTGACAGAGAATCGGAATCGTGAACTCGGCGCATTCAGTTCTTCGATCACAGCTGAGGTAAGTGGCAGTGGTCAAAAGGTTAAGGCGGGCGTGACGGTCTTTGGCAACAATATGTCACGCTTGATCTCGATCGACGACTACCGGTTGGAAGCGTACCTCGATGGTCACATGTTGTTCTTCACGCACACCGACGTGCCGGGCATCATTGGCCGCGTGGGTACTGTTTTCGGCCAACATCAAGTGAACATCGGACAGATGTCGGTGGGTCGCGCCACGCAGCAGCCAGGCGGACATGCGATCGGCGTACTTAATCTTGATGGCATACCGCCTAAGGTTGCACTCGATCAATTGATGGCGATCAACGCGATCGAAAAAGTACAAATGGTAGAACTGCCGGCGCTGGGTGTTTTGCCGGCATGGTTGAGTTGAGCTTGAATGGCCGTATTCGACATTGCATATAGGAACCGCAGAGGCACGAGGATCGCAGAGAATCAGCCGCAAGCTGCAAGTTGAGATTTGAATTTTGGTCGACGTTGAAGCAGCTGGTTTTTGATTGCAATATCCGCGTCATCTGAGTGATCCATGGTTAAATGGTCGAGTTGCAATCAGTCGACTTTCTTGTGCCAAAACTCCATGAGTCGCCGAACTCGAACGGGTGAAACAAATGCGACGTTTGCCACGATCATCATCAAGCCAAAAGTAACCATCCCTAGAAACAATGCGATACCGCCATGAACCATCAAAGCTAATAACAGAGTCCAGGTTCTTGTCCAACGTGGCCAAACCAAGGCGCAATAGCTTACCTCCCAAAACAGAGTCAAATGCGTTGCCATCGAAGACAAAATTGGAAAATGCCCGGTCCATGTCATGTCCATCGATTGGTATTCGTAGGATGCAATGGAATACCACAACGCGCTTCCATCCCACCACATCTCGCCTCGCAGTTTCCCGAGCCCGCCAAAGAGATAAATGACACACAAATGCAATTGTACCAAACGTGTTGCAAAGGTATTTGACCAGCACTCTGGAATTGCCTGACTACCTGCGTTTGCAGGCATGCCTGTTATCCCTCGAAGCCATGCCGAGTTCGAAAAAGCGTCTGGGAATTTCGAATGAAGCCAATGATCAACGCTCCAGACGTTGCCTGGCCGCCCTAGGCAAAGATACATGGCGAGCATGACCGCAATTTGGTCCAATCCGAATAGCATTCCGGTCATGCGATGCACGGTCATTAGGGTGGTAAACCAGACAAAAATGCTAGTCACTCTTGTCAGGCAACCTATGGCGAGCATCAATCCTGCAAGGCAAGCGAAAACCTCATGACACCCGATAATGGACATTGACTCCGTATAAGCGAGATAGGTCCACTTGGTGTCGGAGACTTGTCCACGATGCAAGGTTTGCCAGGTCGCATTGTTGATAAGAGCGAACGGCCCCATGAAGGATTGCAGATTCATCATCCAGACAATATGAATGTACGCGATCATGGAGCCAGTTGCGATTCGAATCACGGCTAAAGCGTATGCAGCACTTGGCAAAAAGAAAAAGCCTTGAAGGGAGTTGAAAAAAGACCCATCGGAAATTTCATGCTTGGAGCCGGTCGCGACTGGCAATGATGAATTCATCGCGAAGCTTCCTTTTGGGTTTTGGCTGGAAGCTCGTCAGCTGGTACGGTTGCCGCCGTTTCGATCATCGATTCGGAAAGCAGGTTGATGAGGCGCGGGTCGTTCAATACCCAATTTTCCCTAAGCACCTGTCGCGAGTCAGGCAGCAGCCGCTCGATGCGCCTAAGTTCGATGTTCTCTTTGTTGCGAGAATGCTTGAGACTGCTCACGATCGATGATCGAATTTGATCATACAGTTCTTTGTCTGAAGCCCACCCTTGCATGAATTCTACGTCCTTTTTTAGTTCCTCTGAGACCTGCGCAGGAGCAAAGCGGCTCGAATAGAACTCCGAGAGCATAAAGTAGCGATGGTATAGCAATCGCGGCCAATGCTCGTCCCGATTCGGCAGACGAAAGGAGTTGTTTGGATCATCGGTGGTGGTATCCAAAGTAGAAAGTGGATTCGACGTGCACTGAATCAAGTGACCTGGCCCCGGATTGGGAGCAAAAAAGAAGTAGCCGTGGTTCATGTAAAGCCATTGAGAATAAGGCTTCATGAGTTCGCCAAGCGCGGCAAATTCGGGCCCCCCGTTCGTTCGAACTTCGCTGCGAGAGAAGAATCTCAATGGCTCAGACAGAACCCCCAAAAAGTGGATCAGGAACGCAACCAAAAAAAAGTATTGGGCGGTGACGGGGCAATAGTTTGCTGCTGGTTTTTCCGGGCCATCACAACTCTTTGCGTGTTCTATTTGGTTTTTCGATGATTTCGGGGGATACATCAGATTATGGAACTGGCGGAACGAAGTGGCTGGCGTCAATCCCAGTAGAGTAGCACGATTGTTTTTCCTCAACTAGCCGCGGCAAGGATCTGTAGCGTTGCCCGCTGGTGTTAGTCAAATGGCACTCACTTTGTGAGCGGCAAGGCGCTAGCCGCCGGTGTAACGAGGCAATTTCACTGAATTTAAGTCACCCGCGGCTAGCGCCCGGCGGCTCACATGTCCGAATGTGAATGCCATTGGGCGTTAGTCACTCTCGGCAAAAGCGAGCTTCGGTAGGTCGCACCTGCCGGGTGCGACTTTTTTACCTTCCTTTTTCGTGTCATTCGTGTATTTCGTGGTAGTTTATGCACCTTGGCTTTGCGGTTTGGACAACGGAACCTTTTTTGCATATCCGGGTTAGAGAAGGGGCTAGAATAGCGATCACCCACCGTGCAAACCGTCATAAAACCAAGTTTTTGTTCGGGGAGCCGAACTAATTGCCTCCAGGTGG
>JANLUJ010000960.1:0-13485 GCA_031363425.1 Pirellula sp. | reverse complement strand
CTGGCCGTCGATGACGATGCTCTTCGTTGAGTTGATGTCTAGCTGGTAGGAAACTCCAGAAATTGTTGCAACCATTCCGTGACTTAGATCGATCTTGTAGATGTCGGCTGCATCGGTACCAAAGATAGTCACGGCCGTGTCCTGTTGATTGAGCACATTGATGACGTGCACGCTGCGATTGCTAAGTCCGGGAAGCACGAACTCAATGCTTTGTCCCTCGGTTACCTGCACATCGAGTCGCCATTGATTACCCTCCACAGTTGAGTCGACAAGCGTTCCATTCGCGACCGATGGACGTAAGACCTGCAAGGAACCGGTGGTTTGTGAACCAGCGTCTGCCACAATCGTTAGTAACCCAGTGTGCTCGGCAGTTAGTTTGTACCTTGACGCACCACTGAGCGATTGTTCCAACACGTCGACGGACCCAAGATCGACCAAATTAGTCGGTAGGATCTGACCGGAACCGCCACCACCAGTACCCTCACCACCTGTTGTGCTTGAAATAAATTTCCAATCCAAATGATAGGAGCCGATGGAGTCAGTATCGGCAATGCTTAGTCCAACCGCGTCGCCAGTGAGGACTGAGAATGACAGTCGCCCATTGGTCGCTTGAACAGTTGTTTCCTGACCGCCTCTCAAAAGTTTGAAAACCGCATCGTCGACATATTCGCTGCCGAGCTGTACGGATATCGTGCCATTGTGTGTCGGTGAGAGTCGATAAACATCGTGGTCGGATAAAGAATTGATCCACCCATCTGATTGCCAGTGGCTTTGAATCGTTTGATTCTGACCCGTTGAAAACGTGTCACCGACGGTATCGATAGGCAGCAGACTTTCGATGGCGCGATCGAGATCCAAGGAATGGTAGTTTTGTTTGGTGACGTTGTCCCAAACCGAATTTGAGGTGGACTTGAGGTGTTCGTAGATCGATTGTCCCGTAATAACTTGGATACCCACCATTTCCATGGCTTCGCGGACGAGAACGCTCGCACCTGCGACGTAGGGTGCGGCCATGCTCGTTCCGCTGGCCGTTGACCAATCGTTGACGATACCGTCTTTTCCGTAGAAGTAGTCTGGAACAGTGCTTTCGATAGAGCGCCCGGGTGCTGCAATTGACCCTGCATCGCGTTGGCTAAAATCGCTCAGTTGTCCGTTGGCGTCGATACTCGAGACCGGAATGACATACGGGCTTGCGGCTGGATAAGATAGTCCAGGAGTTTTGAACTGTTGAAATGAATTGCCTGCAGAAGCGACCACCACGATTCCATCCCGCTGTAGTTGAGCGAGCTCATCCTCAAACGATCCCCATGACGGAACTGTACTTGAGTTCCAAGTAGATCCGAGCGACAGATTCACCGTTGTGATAGGGTTTGCGAAACTGTTTCTGTTTTCGTGAACCCATTTGAGCGCGCTTTCGGTCCAGGCAAGTTCGCTTTTACCAGCGTCCGTAAAAACCCGCAATGCAACCAAATCGACATCCGGCGCTACCCCCAGATGCACGCCATCGTTGGCCCCGATGATACCCGAGACATGGGTCCCGTGAAATCCAGCCGGAGCGTCGTCATATGGACGCGCGTCATTCTCTGCGAAGTCCCATCCCCCGACCACCTTGTATCCAGGCCCGTAACCTCTGCCTAACGCTACGTGATCGAAGGCGATTCCGCTATCGATCACAGCAACGGTTTGCCCTTTTCCCGTCAAACCAAATTGTGAGTGAACCTGATTCCAACCGGTCTGAGAGTGCGCTTCGCTCAGGTGTTGTTCGATGGCCGGTGCGACATTGGAATCCAACGGCTGCGAGAACGCAGCATGCGTCAATGCTTCGCTCGCATGTGAATTTTCGACAAGGTACGGATTACAAGCGGAATCATGCGGACCCATTTCCCAGGGCAGCCAAGGCATGGCTGACAGGGCAAGACGTCGTTCGCATTGTTCCCAATAAGGAAAATGTGTCCATGCCGTTACCATCCCGGTCTCCATTCCGGAGGTCGCATGCGATTGTGTCGGTTTCATTCGGATAGACCGTAACTAAGTGCGTGAAAATGCCATGCCGCCGGAAATCTCACGAATTCCACTACAACACTGGTCCGTGCAACCGTAGGTCACGACCGAGATTCACAGCATAATACCGACGGCGAAGAACCATCTCAATCTATCTGATTGCTAGCGTAATCGTCTCGACCACTACAATGGGTATTTTGCACAAGAGATCCTGCTCGGTTCTACGAACGTGAATTTTCTTGTCTCTTTCCGCCGAAAAGTACCGTAGGCATGTTGAATTGACTTTTATTCTAGAGGCCTTGTTCCAAAATAGGTTTTTTGAGTAGGTGCAGTTCGCTGTTTCTATTTCCCCAGCGGATTGGGTCCCTAGCACGGAAGCATGGGAGATCGATTCTGCATGAAATGGGGATTTTGATTTTGCCGCCTGGGTACTGGAATTATGCATGGATGCAGAAGTCCGGTACCAATCGCGGCCTTTGATCTTTTTACCTGAATCGTTAGTCGCGCTTGCAACGGAGTGATCGAATCATGGCTCGGTTGAGTTGGGTAAAACGTCTCTACTGGCGCTATTTTTCGAAACCCGTAGCAGAACGGGCTCTGATCCAGCACGTCATCGAGAACCAACTGGTTTCTGTGCTCGAGATTGGCATAGGATCGGGTAGTCGGATTAAACAGCTATTGCCCCTCTGCACACTTTCGGCAGGTGCGACACAGATTCGATACGTCGGAGTGGATGTCTTTGAATCGGCAGAAGCAGGGATTCCTTATATTAACCTCAAGGCAGCACATCGCATGCTTGCGGAATTTGGGATCAAAGCGCATTTGATCCCAGGTGACCCGACTAACGCATTGGCTCGTGTTGCACATACCGTATTGCCAAGCGACCTTGTCATCATCGACGGAAGTTGGGGCGCGGATACTCAGCAGGGTCGGGCGATTGCCGATTGGTTACCAAGATTGTGTCATTCGAAGTCGGCAATTTTCGCAGCTGCGGAAAGAGGTGGAACGCTGCAGAAAGTATCTTTGCCGGCAACAGCGATGGAACAATCGACATTTAAGCGCGCCGCGTAACGTAATCTGCGACTCGTGTTCTTTGACACTCATTTTGTAAGCGGCGAGCCGCTAGCCAAATGGCACTCACTTTGCAATTGGCGCAGGCAAAATACTGAGCCGCGGGCGCTAGCCGCGTCACGGTTTCCCAGGCAAACACGGTTGTCGCGGCTAGCGTGGCAGGACTGGCTAAAGGCGAGTTAACTTCATAGTTCATCTCGGCCGGAGTTCTGCCAGCAGCGACTTGAAAAGCCGGATCGTGACGCAGTTGATGGTGATCGTTTCCATCTTCGTACCCAGCAGCTATCTAGCCGAGCCGCAACGCATTTACTCGGCTAGCGCCTCAGGCTCAAGCACTATCAATTTGGACACAATAAGTGCAAACGCCCAAACCACAATCGTTCGAAATGCACTTCGATTGGCCATTGAAAACGTTGCTACCAAGCAAACTCGTAAGCCGAAGATGACAAGCGATCGATCGTCCACATAGATCGTTAAGGAATGAACGCTGCATCGACGGTTGCAGCTACCTGCTCGACAGCGATCATGCACTTCGGGTTGCGGCGTCGTAAACTTCCCAAACCACCGTTCGAGAATTGCGTGGCGAATGGGTCGTCTTGCTAGAATCTGTGGCTCGATTGTCGATTGAAGCTGGGGTCAACGAGTTGAATCGCGGTGATTTCGTCATCACCCTTGCGCATCAGAAACATCCTGTTGTATGGACAACGCCGGATCAGCCCAGGGTTTTTGTTGGTTGTGTTTTACTGAAAGGCTAGAAGTAACATGAAGAAAGAACCAAAATCGGAAATCGTTGTGCCTCTACGAGTCGTTTTGGTTGATCCTACGCGCGGAGTAGATTTCGGCATTCAAGAGGGAAAGGGAAATGACTACAATACCATTCAAGTGCAACGATCCAAGGCTGGCAACCTTCACCTTGAATGCATCATCACTGTTAAAGGCGACCGGGTAAACGGACCACCAAACTTTGTCGGCCCCATTGCACAAGGTCCACCAACCGAGCGTTTCATCTACATCGACATTGGAAAATCTGCCGGGCAGATCGACAGTTGTTGGCAACGCCGAATCAAAATTCCCTTGCAAGGAATAACATGGGAAATGATAGAATCGTTGGTGGAACGTCCAAAGCGATTGCTGCAAGCAACGATTCCAGGAACCGGCAAAGATGGTGGGCCAAGCTGTGCTACAGTAAAGCCGATTGATGGATGGAAAGTGGTGATGTAGGTAGGCATCGCCCGCGAAGTCCTTCTCCGCTCCTGCAAACCGGCACCGGTTTGGGTAATGTACTCATTGGGCCACCGGCACCGGAACAGAGGTCGACAACTCGGTTGTTTGAAACTCGCATTCCACGACTCACGAGCGGGGCTATGATCTCAGCAGTACCCAAAGTACGGTGCAGCGACTTTAGGTACGCCGTCATGCATCGGCGAATCCAATCCGGAAACCAAGGAATATCTTCAAACTCGAAAAAATGAATTCGTTTCATGTTTTTTTACTTGGTATTGGCCGACGATTGCCGCATTGCTAATGGTCACTAATCATAAACGGATTCAGGTCTAAGACGCTTTGCCAAAAGTCCCGTAGCCTTTTCGGTATGGATATCCCCGAATAAACTACCTTCTTTGCCGTATGGTTGATGTGCTGTAGTGGCATAGGCTTCCAGCTCCTCGATGAGCAATGTAGGTTCGATTCCTTCCGCGATCACTGGCCAAAGGCTTTAGACTTTGGACTTTAGGCTTTAGGAAGAACGCCGGATGGAGTTGATTAGGGCGTTTAGGACAGGAGTCGCTTCTGAGGATTTGTCGCGGATTGGCTGTAGTTCGGTTGAGTAACCGAGTCGGCCGCAGCTTCGTGTGATCTCGCATACTTCCTCTCTTCCCATAGCCCAAAGTCACCCCCGGATCAACTGGCCGACTTTTCGGCTGCCAGACCGGCCTTTTTTTCGGCTGCCATTTCCCTCGGCGACTTTCGGCGTAGACGATCTGCAAGCTGAGTATGAAAGACTGTGCCAACTAGGCGTGCGATTTACTCAGCCACCGGTTGCGATGGGCCCCGTCTCAACGGCTGTATTGGACGATACCTGTGGAAACCTCATCCAAATTGCACAGAGACACTAGCGGAGCCGCTATGAGTAACGTTTTGAACTTTGTGCGAACAGTCGCTGCGTTAGCGGTGGGACTCTTTGTAGCGTTTGTCCTCGTCGTTGGCGTCGAGCTTCTTAGCAATGTCTTGCATCCCTTGCCGAGTTCCTATCGCATGTGCATGGGGAGCACGACTCGGAAGGCCAAGAAATGATTTCGGTGTAACCGATTGCAGGTCGAATGTACAATCTTGAAATGACTCCGATACGCTGCCGGCGTCACGCCTCAGTCAGCAATTCTCGAATCCATGAGCTGGAGGCCGCTTCATAGACCGTCTTTCCTTGAGCATTTTGATCGCTTGGCTTTGCGCCATGTGCAAGCAGGAGCTCAATGATAGCTACCTGTTGCAGACGTGCCTCGTCAGAACCACTGCCGCCCTTCCCAGTTGGCTGAACCGCGAGATGCAACGGAGTCGAGCCAGCGTTATTGGACCGCATGGGATTTGCGCCACAATCCAACAACGCTCGTACGGCCGGCTCGGATCGCGTTCGAACCGCGCGGTGCAAGGGTGTCACACCTGAACCATCGACAGCGTTTGGGTCCGCGCCGACAAGCGACAAGTACGAGATTACATCAACCTGTCCCTTCGGATCCCACCGATTCGTGTCGGCAGCGTAATGAAGTGGTTCCGCACCCATGCGATTCTTCGAACGACAATCAGCTCCGTGAGCAATTAGAAGTTCAGCCATTGGCCGACGAAATGCGGCAGCAGCCAGGTGAAGTGCCGTATCACCGGCATACAGGTAATGTGAAATGGGCTCGATGAAAAACGGACTGGACTCTTGTCGCGTCGCACCAACGGGAGATGCCATCTTGGCAAACAATGGATTCTGGTTGAGATGATCCGAGACGATATTCATCTCACTCTCAACAACGAGTCGAACAAAAGCAAAAAAGGCTAATGTTTCCATTTTGAATAATCGTAATCTCATCAAGCGGCGTCTGGAAAATATCTTTAATACTGTATCCCACGTACGATTCGGCAAGGCTCAAGTCCTTCGTAGCCAATTCAGTCTAACAAACTGTGTTCGGCGATCCGAACAAATCTACACCTAAATGATTGCGAGGTTGCCATACGCCAAATGTCGCCCCTGTCGGGTCTTGCAGGACGGCCATACGCCCGTGTTCCATGACGTCGAACGCAGGTGCAACCTGTGGGATTCGAGGCAAATGAATGCCGACTTTGGTAGCCTGCGAAAAGCTCGCGAGCCCCCAAACCATACGATGCAGCAAACAGCGGCCTGCGTTTCGATTACAATCGACAGGCTGATTGTCCGCTGCCGCTTAGCTAATGTCGTAACGCAAGAGGAATACCTTGGAGGAAATTGATTGGAACGCTCGTTATTCGGATGACGAATTCATCTACGGTGCCGAACCGAATATGTTTCTTGTCAAACATGCTGCCTTGCTCCTTGGACCGGTGCTCTCTCTGGCTGAAGGCGAGGGACGCAATGCAGTCTTTCTCGCTACGCTCGGCTTGCAGGTTCATGGTGTTGACGGGTCCGCGGTAGGGCTCGCCAAAGGGCGGAGATTGGCTATTACAAAGGGCGTAGACTTCCAACCTGAAGTGGCGGACCTTGCAACCTATGAACCAGCAACAAATCGTTACCGGTCCGTGATTTCCATTTCAGCCCATCTTCCAAGCATCATTAGGAACCGACTCTATCCGTTGGTTGAACGATGCCTCTTGCCCAGTGGAATATTTTTGTTGGAGGCGTACTCGGAAAACCAACTGGCTCGAAACACGGGTGGCCCAAAAGATGTCGACATGCTGATGACCTTGTCCAAAATCGAGAGCGAGTTCCCAGACCTTGAACCGATCCTGTTGCGTGAAATTGAACGCGAAATCTACGAGGGAAAACACCATACTGGATTGGCTTCGGTTGTGCAGTTCATCGGTAGAAAGCCCGCATAAGCCATCACTCGTTATTGGCGTTGTGCCCGATTCCGGTACTGGGGATCTCGTCGGGTTAGAAGGGACCATGGGAATTCGAATCGTTGAGCGCAAGCATTTTTACACCTTCAATATTCGCTACTAGAATCGAAATAGTCCAAGTACTCGGTTTCACATAGATAACGATGAGTAATCGCACCACACATTGCTCCATCACCAACAGCCGAGGCTAATCGGTTACCGACCCAGCGCTGGCCCAGTCAGAACTTTCGTTTCTAGCAATTCATAGTGTTAAGGCAAACACAGAGTAGGCACTTGGATTTCTTTGGCGCATCGCAATTCACTTTTTTATACCGTCTTCATGTCAGGGCGGGATGGAAGTCTAGTTTCATTTGAGAGATGGCTCCGCTGGCATCTGAAAGCGTTTTTTAAACCACGCTTCCCATAGCGGTGTCTCGCGTGCAACTGTCTCGCTTGCCTGATTGCCGTACAGATAGAAGTTCACTGCAACAATGCTTGGGCCGCCCATGCTGAAGGTGCCAAGAGCGGCTACGCCGGGGCCCGGTTTGTCGATCCTCAACAGAGCGTCGTAGGGACTCTGTGTGAGATACTCGACTTCACCACTGAACGCCGGTATACCTGTGGGCGCCGAGCATTTTTGCCCGACACTCACGCCACTCAGTCCCACTGCCGCGGTCAGCGTCTCCCAAGCCTCCGCATCCGTACCGTTGAAGGGAGCCATCCACTTCATCACGGTCGAGCTTTGACCACGGAAGTGCTTCAGGTAGATCCGCAGGACGCTCAAGAAACTTGCCAATCCGGATTTGGCGCTTTCAAGTTGGTCGTCCCAATCGTCCGTGCTTGCGAAGAGGCTCTGGACAATGCGAAGAATGCAAATGCCTCCATTGCGCGCTTCGACACTCCACTCGTTTGCGATAGGCGGCGAGCCAGGAAGCCCGGCCACCGTGGCGAACATCCTCGGCGGATCCCAGGCCGTCACCTCGGCGCTTATCTCCATCCCCGGGCCGAAACTCAATTTCACTGAGACTGGTTTCCCGTCAAGCTCCTCGAACTCCGTTGGAACGAACCAGGACGACATTCCTGGTCCAGTTGCGATGGCCTGCCAAACTTCTTCCGGCGTTCCTTGAACTTCGATTTCAGTTTGGACGGATCGACGTCCGGACGGTTCTTTCTTCACACTCATGATGGTTCCTTTGGATTGGTTGTAAGTGGTAGAGGATGGGCAACGACCACGAGTCGATGTGCGCGACCGTCGGGGGCAGATGCATCGTGGTACTTCGAAACAAGTTTCGCGATGGCTTCGGTGAGTTCGCAAGTAAAAGCCGCGCGGTCTCTTGCCGTTCGAAAACGTACTTCGGTATCCACCGACAGAGTTGCCAGGCGCTTGCCCGTTTCTTTGGCGCGACGAACAAGGTCTGCTACCTCGCGGACGACCCGAGCGCCCAACGCGATGAGGTAACTTGCGGACAAGCGATCAACCTCCCGATTCGGATCAACCGCGACGGGGCCCAACGCGCTGGGCGAGATAATGTAGGAAGCAGCCGTCGCCACGAGCAGCCGTTCCGTTAGCCCGCCCCATTTGCGTTCCTGAGCGAGTCGCACCAACCCGTGCGCCTCGAGGGCGTTCAGATGGTAGTTAACTTTCTGCCGAGCCAAGCCAACCTTGATGGCCAACGTTGCCGCCGAAGCGGGCGTAGCCATATGGGAGAGGAGTCGGCTCCGAATTGGTTCCAAGGCCACCGTAGCAGCAGCCGGATCATTGATAACTTGGATGTCTTGCATGGAGAGATCGTGCCTTTGATTCAATCCCTAAAGGTACTAAAGACGAAGCCACGATCCTTTTGGCGAATGTGGCACTCGAAGCAGTTCGCACGCTGGGTTGCAGTGAGTTTAGCCGACCGCCGATCGGTTCCAATGAATTAGCGAAACTCCCACCCCCCGTTGTCGCGACTTTTGATGTCGTCCTTGACCATCATGTCTGTGCGGCGCCTCTGCCCCTCAAAGGTTATTCCGTCTGCCTCCGTGACTTCGAGAAGATCATAGATCAGGATGGAACCGTTTTGGAATTGCCCCGTTTTGATCCCGGCCATCGCTTTCTCGTTTGCGTAAATATGATGGATTCCCCCTTCCGTCGCGAAGGCCTTGCTTTTGGGACCGATGAGAGCTTCAATCATTGGGATTTTTAACGCGATATCGAATTGCCGCTTCAAGCACATTGACGTCAATGTCTTTGACCGTTTTGAACTTGATGCAATACCCCGTCACACTGGCCTTGCCTATTTCTTTGCCAAATGTTCGGGCCAAGTACTTCTTGTCTTCGATGCCAAGAATGTAAACAGATATTCCGGTTTTGTTTGCACTCAAGCCGATTTGGTAGAACTCTCTCGTATTCCCGTCAGCGTATTTTATCGTTTGAAGACCGTAACCAATATTCGGGTTAGCGACCGTTTTGTTTTCGCTGTCTTTGCCATCGAGGAACCATAGTTTGCATCGCCGCATTAACTTAAGAATTACCTTGTGCAGTTCGTGCATTTCACTGCGTTTTGGTTCGGGCTGGGTAGCAATGTAGTTTTTGATTTGTTCTCTAACGTTCATGGCTTGGCTTCATCGAGAAGATTGGGGAATCCGTCGGGCGTCGGGGTGACATGGGCACTCGCTTCGGTCGGCAAGGGTGGTCTTGGCAGTGGCCCGACGTACCGATAGGTGTTGAGCAGGACGCCAGTGGGAGTAGCCATCGTGCTGACGAAAGCAAGTTTATGCGGGTCGAAATTGTCCGGAAAGAAGCGTTTACCCAACCCCAGTAGCAGCGGGTAAACACATAGTGAAACCTCGTCGACCATTCCTTGCGCGAACAGCAGCGAGGTCAGGGTCGTACAGCCCCAGACGATCAGGTCGGGGCCGTCGGTTGACCTGATGCTGCGAATACTTTCTACAATGTCTACTCCAACGTAGCCAAACGGCCCCCATTCGAGACTCTCCGGTCGATGGGTCGCAACGTATTTCGTTGCGGCATTCAGACCGTCCGCGATCGGACTGCTCGGCGCCTTTGGCCAAAATCCGGACCAAAGATCGTATGTGCGGCGGCCAAGAAGCAGATCGAAATTTTTGCCCTGCGCCTCGGCGACGGCAACTGCCCCGGCCGGAGTTCGATAGGGAGTTGTCCATCCTCCTCGCGCGAAGTCGCTGTTATCGTTCGGTCCGCCGGGCGAGATTACGCCGTCAAGTGAGACGTGTGCAAAGATCCTGATCCTCCTCATTTTAAGTCTCAATTTGATAGTTGGAATTACTCGCACGGTTCTGACACGCCAGAAGCTGAACGCGATCAAGAAAAAATCTTATCCTTGACAAGTTTTGTTGTCAATAAAGAAACAAGTCTTTTCCGCCAAATCGCCAGAGCAAACCGTTTGGCGGTTCGCAGTGTTAAACGGGAACGTACTTCAACCGAATCACCCTCGCCGAAGAGGTCGCTTGCCACAAAGCGAAGCGGCGAGTTTGGACACAATCTACGAGGCGGACTTTGGCAGACCTAAATCCCAGCCTTCATGCTACTAGCTAGTGCAAATGGTTCAGGCACTTTCACAAAGAATCAGGTACCGATTGTTTTTTCGCTGAGAACAATTGAGGAAGATCGGAAAACAGATAATGGACGACGACGAAACGCCCAAGTCAGGGTGCGACTCAGTGCGTGGAAGGTGCGAAACTATGCCATTAACTACCGCTACCCATCACAAGAACCCGAACGAAAAAACCCCGCGTTTCCCTGAGAATAGTGAGGAAAAAGCGGGGTTTTCTGGTGAGAGGCTCCGGTGGGAGTTGAACCCACGATGGCGGATTTGCAATCCGCTGCCTTAGCCACTTGGCTACGGAGCCAAAATCGAATCAATCGTCAAACGGGTTTTAGTGGAGTTTCGCTCGCCGGTCAAGACGGTTATTCGTTCGAGGCATTTCAATGGACGCTTGAGGAAAATAGATTTTCGATGGCTCAGCGCTCACGTTACGGACCTCCGCGCCATTCTGATCGCCAATGATAGCGATTATCGAAATAAGTTTTTAGTTGGGCAGTCTACGCCATAGACGCCAATTTCCTTCCCCTTGGCATCCAAAATATGTCCATTCTTTGCCGTCCACTTCTTTGATGTTACTGCATCCTGCAATGGCGGAACGACAATTGGGAAAAGTAAGTAAAACGACAGACCGAAGGATAGCATTTGACACTCTGTTTTGATTTTGAAAATGAAACATCAATCTATCACGGTGGGGACCACCGTGCCACATTAACTCAGTCTGACCCAGTCTTTTGCGAAGTGAGCCTTAGGTGGGGCAATTTTGGCGACCGCCAAGTGGGGTAAG
Source organism: Pirellula sp. (assembly GCA_031363425.1). Taxonomy (GTDB): domain Bacteria; phylum Planctomycetota; class Planctomycetia; order Pirellulales; family Pirellulaceae; genus JBKCUI01. The sequence continues at coordinate 2,010 of JANLUJ010000960.1, read as the reverse complement.
CAGAGAGCCTTTTCCACTAAATCCAGGAAAACTTCCGGATCAAATGGTTTCGGCAGGCAATAGACGCCGCCAGCCAAATTCAATGGCTCGATCCAATTTGCTTCAAAAGTTTCAGCCAAAAACAGAACCGGCAGCTCTCGAGTGGAGTCTTCTCCTCGCAAGAGGCACGCATCGTTCGCTGCTTGAAGGGGATCGCGTCCAAATGACAAAACAAGCAAATCGAATGCCATTGCCTGAGTGGCCTTAAGCCCGACGGCCGTCTCTCTTGCCAAAAAACAACGATAACCTTTTTGATCCAAAATGGCGGACATGCCGGTCAGCAAAAGTGGGTCACTTTCGACAATTAGGATCATTGGCGGTTTGACAGCTTGGTTTTCCATCACATTTTCCTACAATCTGCACCTTCTCAACCAATCAATTCACTCTCAACTGCTCAAACATGGCCGATTCTCAGGATCAAGACAACACCGGTTTAGGCGTACATCAGGCTGCAAGGCTCGAAAAGCTAAAGAAAATCGAAGCACTCGGCTTGGATCCGTGGGGTGCACGATTCGACAACCGTACCTTCAACGGGCCAGTTCGAGACATGGCCAACCAGGTGCAATTCAAAAAAGAAGACGGAACACTCGTTCCTCTCCCCGACTTGGACGGTTCGAAATTGCCCGGTGCCGAACCCATTGACTACAAGGCTTGGAAAGCTAGCCAAGGTGCGGGCGAGGAAATTGGACCCGAGGTACGTGTCGCAGGCCGTATCATGCTTTTGCGTACGGCAGGCAAATTATTCTTTCTGAACATTCGCGATTGGACTGGCGACATCCAAATCATGGTCGCCAAAGGGCAAGTTCCCGACGCGGACTTCGATCTCGCAAAACTCCTCGATTTCGGTGATTTGGTCGGCATCGATGGCCGACTTGGTCGAACGAATACGGGTGAACTGACGGTCATCGCGACAAGGCTTCACTTCATGACCAAAACGCTTGAGCCACCCCCGGAAAAGCACGCAGGATTGCAAGATGCCGAGTTGCGGCAACGTATGCGATACGTAGATTTGACTTATAGCACCGATTCGCTGCAAACATTTCTCAAGCGTACGAAGATTATCCACTCGATCCGAGCAACTCTAGCTTCGCATCAATTTGTGGAAGTTGAGGGACCAACATTGCATACGATTGCTGGCGGAGCAGCAGCCAAGCCGTTTGTTACACACCACAATGCTCTCGATATGCAATTGTTTCTAAGGATTGCGCTGGAGTTACACCTCAAGCGATTATTGGTCGGTGGCATCGAGCGAGTTTACGAAATGGGGCGAGTTTATCGCAACGAAGGGATCAGCCCAAAGCATAACCCCGAGTTCACGATGATCGAACTCTATTGGGCTTATGCCAATTACGAAACGATGATGGACCTAACGCAGCAAATCATCTGTGACGCGATCCAAGCGACCGGCCAAGGCTACCAGCTCAAGTGGGGAGATCTCGATATCGATTTCACACCACCCTTCCAACGCCGCACGTATGCAAGTCTTTTCGAGGAGCATACGGGTCTTAGAATCTCGGATACGGTCGGTATTGCGAACCTGGCGAAAAAGATAGGTATCAATCCGGTGGGCAAGCACCCAGATGTGGTCGTCAGCGAAGTCTTTGAGGAAAAAGTCGAGGACTCGCTCATCGGTCCGATTTTCGTGATCGACTACCCCGCCAGTATTTGTCCACTTACGAAGCGAAAAGATGGACATCCTGAAATCGCGGAACGATTTGAGCTTTTCATCCATGGGATGGAATTGGCAAATGCGTATACCGAACTCAATGATCCAATCCTACAAGAAAAACTATTTCGCACTCAACTTGATGGCATGGCCGAAGAAGACTCGATGGCAAAAATGGACCACGACTTCGTTCGTGCACTTCGATACGGGATGCCGCCTGCGGGTGGACTCGGAATTGGAATCGATCGATTGATAATGTTGCTTACTGACTCGCGTAGTATCCGCGACGTTATTTTGTTCCCACT
>JANLUJ010000954.1:0-3635 GCA_031363425.1 Pirellula sp. | reverse complement strand
CCTCTCGCTTCGCATAGCGCTGCAACTCCGCAAAGACATTGTCGGCCCGTGACTTGGATAGATTCAATGCCGCTTGCATCGTTACCGACGGATCTGGATTCCCTCCTCCGAATGCGCCCCCCTTTATCAATTCCATAATCTCTTTGGTGCGATTGAGATCGAGTGGTTTACCGTTCATGAAATAGCGATAGTTTCCATTGGTGCCGTTTTGCTGAATAAGCCCTTTGGAAATTCCGCTCTTGATCAGATCCAGCAGCGTCTTCGTTGGATCGGAATGCCCTCGAATGATGACGCGAGCATTTCCAAACTTGCTCGCTTCCCTGAGCGCACGAGCAAAGTCCGAACCGTAGCGATCCGCGGAAAAATCCTTTTGGTCCGGTTCGAATCCAATCGTGAAACTTACAATCGTGTTCGCATCAAGATTGTCGCCTAAAAACAACTCAGTGGATTCCGCTGTACTTTTTTCAAACTTTTCAGTGGATTTGAGCTCGGAATATTCGATCTCCGCCAACTTTGCGATCGCCTTGTAATCGAAGTCATTGGGATCGAATCCGTTGCGTCCTTTGGCGTATCCCCAACTCGTTGCCAAGTCGATCGCTTCTGCCATCTTTCCTGTGAAGCCGCTCAAGTTCCCCTTGTCGAGAAAGAAAGCCATTTGGCCGGTCAAGCCAACGAACGAGCAATCCAACAACAGGCCATGTGCATCCTCCTCCAACGTTGGAATGGTCTCCTTGCCAAAGATGCGTTGCGATAAGCTCAATATTTGTTCGTATTCCTTCGAGAGTTTTTTCGTTTCGGAATAATTGCGGCGCATGGCAACTAATTTATCGGTAGCCTTGAGTTGTCCAGCCACAAATTTCTTCACCCAGTCTTTGTTGGCATCGTACCAATCGCGCCGCACGGCATAGACATCTGCGATCGACCGGCTCATTTGCGCGGTGCTATTGACCACGTGAGCGCCACTTACTGTACCCTCTGCCCCCGTTCCAACCTCCGTGAGTCCGGTGCTCAAGCCCATCATGTCCGGTGTGATAACACAGCATGCGTCGATGGTCGGGTCTTTGCGAAATGCTTCGGCAGGGCCACCTGGTCCGGTAATGTCTTTGGTCCAAACGATGGTTACGTCGGACTTCTTGAGGTTGGCTGCACCGAGCGAATCATATAGGAGGCCAACGTGTGGGCCACCTTGCTGGCATGCAATCTTCTTTCCCTTGAGATCGTTCAAGTTACGAATAGCTTTTCGACCGACAATATGATCGCCTGCGCTCCAAGATAGCTGCATGATGATGACGGGTTTTGTTTTTGGGTCCGCACCAACTACCTCACCCGCTAGGCCCATCATGTGCATAGTCCCTCTAAGGAACGGCGATTTGCCTTGCATGTAGTTGCGCACTTGCCCGACGAAGTCATCGCCGTTCACTAACTGGATATCAAGACCTGATTGTTGAAAAACAGACGAGGGTTTGGTCTTGAGATCGCCGTTCGCCAGGAAAGTGGCAACGTCGCCTCCCCAAAGTATGTACGGAACTTCAATGGTGCCTCCCTTAGCAACAGGCCCGGACTTCACTGGGCCGAGTAAATCAGCAAATCGCTCTTGTCCCAACAAAGGCGTGGCCAAGAAAAGTATCGCGGTCATCAATGCGGCAAATGCAGGTCGAAATTGAATTCTTGTCATGGTGATTTGGAGGTTGATACGTTAAGGCAAGAGAAAAGGTTGCGTCGTAGTAGCTTGGGCCCCTGGCCCGAGTGACACACGGCCCGGGGGGCCATGCTACGGTAGTTGCTACTGTAGTATAGCTGACTCCAAAGGTCGGATGACGCCGCTGTGCGAGTTAAACAAGTCTCTGTTCCCCTAGTGGATTCCCTGTGATTCTAAAAGGCGAATTTCATCTTCCATTAGGGCGCGGTCTTTTTCGGAAATGTTTGGGTCCGGCAGCAACGACCTCCGCGTGCAGTTTATCAGCGCTTGCAATGTTTGATATCGCCGTGTTTGCTTGATCGCAGGTGACATGAAGTCGCGAATGATGCCTTTGAGGTCGTCTTGATCTTTCGGGGGAATCGCTTTGAATTGACTTCGCAATGCCGCAAAACCGGCGGACGAAAAGTCCTGTTCTAGCCCTTCGGTATCCAACCAGTTTACGAGTTCGTCGTTGTCGACCTTCGTGGGTCTAAGCATCCAGCGGATAAATTCCTTTCGGTCCTCGCCTATTGGATCTAGAATTGGGATGATCAAATCCCCAACGCGTCCGGGTCGGCGAATGTCGGGTGAAAGCAAATGTATTCGAGCAGTCATCAATAGCCAAATGACTTTCCCTCTCAGCTTTGGGTCGCTCATCATTCCTTGAATCTTGCCGGTGAGTCGCCGTTCCGTCTCATGAGCACCTTCGCCAACACCACCAAATTGTGTGTCCGCTTCGTCAACAAAGATGACGACTTTTTCTAATGCTTCCAATACGCGTCGAAGCCTTTCAAAGATAACGTCTGTTTGTCCGAACCATTGACTGCGAATGTTCTTTAGCACCAATACCGGCATATCCAATTCGGCCGCCACTGCTTCAAAGATGAAAGTCTTACCGCCACCAATCGGCCCTGCGATTGCAGCCCCCGGCAATGCTCGATCGTCCGGCAGCTTCATGCGGGGTATCAAGTAAACGTTCAAGAATTCTTTCAGTTTCGAGAATCCGATCACGTCCTTCAAGGACTGCGTTGGCTTTTTGAATTCAATCACATCTTCACCCAATTGCGATTGAATAAACTGCTCGACTTGCAGCGTTGTATCCTGCCGATCAATTGGCTTCTGTGCGTAGTCAGCAGCTAAAAGCAACTGACGCATCGCGTGGAGGCTCAGCCCTGCCGTTGCCTCAGCTACGGTATCTGGCGACTGCTGAACAAATCGATTGCCTCCCATCGAACCATGACACTGGATAAAATGTTTTCGAGACGCCAAATCCGGAGCGGCCACATCGATCGAGACGACTTGCGGCATCCGGGAAATACGGGGATGAATGAGGCTTCTAGACTCAGCGAAGAGCAAAACGGTGTCCTTGCCGCCAAAGAATGTTGGGTCGCCAAACCAGTCGGTCACGATTGCAATCCGACGCACTTGAGCATCGTTCATCCTGGCTACATCCCCATCACCAGCGGGAAGCAGCATATCCGCCCCCTCGATCATTATGAGAAGATTCTCTTTCAAGCAAGTTCGAGAACAAATGGTCAGTTGCCTCAGGAATTCTAAAGCTTGCGTCGCATTGCCAATCGCATCTCGCAAGTATTGATCAAACTCGCGTCGTCTGAGATCGAATTTGCTACCATCGTTCAGCACCTCTCGCATCGGAATCGCATCGACGGAAATTCCGTTTTTCCAAGCGGACCAAGCATCACGAAGTTTCACTTTGTCTTCTTCGGTAACGCGAACTGGGCCGTTCAATTCATGGACGACTTGAATCAAGCCAGGGATTTGTGTTTTCGTCTGAATAAACGCGAGTAAGGGCACATATTGCTTGCCATCAAAATAAAGATCGTAAATATTTCCTGAAATAACGATTGAACGGGCTTGGCCCGAATTGATAATTCGAGCGAGGTGGCCGAAAAACGGATACGAAGTCGCGGGAAGATCACCCGTAGGTACTTGAACG
>JANLUJ010000935.1:0-3053 GCA_031363425.1 Pirellula sp. | reverse complement strand
GGCTGTTGCATCTGGACATTCAATGCAAGCAATGAACTTTATCAATGATGTTACTCGCCAACGAAGACATTCAGGTAAAGCTTAGCGTACTCCTCGATCGCATTCGCAAGTTGCTCCGCAATCTTCGTCCGATTTCCTTTGGTTCGATATTCTGCGCCAAACTCCAATTGCATAGCATCTAAGCCCATCGCTTGGTGACTGCCGTATGTCTTTACAATAAAGCCGCCGGTAAAACCTGATTGTTCGCGCCCGTTGTAGGGATCAGGAAAGACGGTCCAGCCTTGAGTCTTCATCAAGCCAAACATGCTCTTCTCTCCGGTGTGAGCCAATTCGCCAAACCTTTCTCGCAAACGAGATACTGTCTTTCCGTTGTTGGTTCCTCGAAAGACCGTGTCTCTTTTTGAACCTTGACCGTGGATATCAAGTAGCAGACCACCTCGAAACTTGTTCAAAATCGATTGGCATTGCTCCGTAAGAGCTTTGTGATAACGATCGTAAACAGGCTTAGCATCGGCATCTTCGTATGCAATATCGGCCGGGCGATTTGGATCAAGGTACTTTCGATCGACCGACGAAATGACAGAGTAGGGGCGACGCCCAAACTTCGTTTCAATTGCATTCACGATATCGTTGGCTAGCTCTTCAGTGCCGCCGTCTCTTCCAATAAAAAAACCCTTTGGCCCGGTTTCCATACCATTGCCCTGGCGAGCTTCAACATTCGGTATTTGGAACAGTCCACCATGTGGTGCGGAAATGATGATCGGCAATTGCCCTTCGGTTACAACGACCATGTGCTCCAGCGTAACATCTGCTCCCTGCTTTCGAACGTCCTTCTGAAGGATGCTCTTTTCTTGTGTTAATGCCGTGGAGGCCAACAGACTCCAGGCTACAAAGAGTGGCACCCAAGTCCCTGGAATGATCATTGGCCCGCCCGCCGTATTCGGTCCATCAAAGCGACACCGATAGCGATTTCGCCTACTTCTTGGCAACATACCACATCTGCAGCCGACAAGTCCGCTTTTCGAAAGAAGTCAAAGAGTTTCGCAGCGTATTCGGAAACGTTTGAACATACAAGTATCCTCTGAAATCGCGTTGGATTGATAGGTTCCGAAAGACCGATGAAATGAATCACCGCAGAATCAGGAAATGCCGACTCGCATCGCGGTGACGTCATGTCTACGATCATCACCCTTGCGTTCGGTTGATAGTGCTTATGTTTAAGTCCAGGGGAGTTTGCTGAGAGTCCACTCAGCGCTGACGAATGACTAGCATAGGGCTGCATTTCCGGACAGACAGACTGCAATTGTTCGAGAGAAACGCCGCCGGGCCTTAATACTCGCGGTGGATTTGACGTGGTGTCCACCACGGTGCTTTCGATTCCCATGGTAGTAGGTTCGCCGCAAACCAATCCCGCGATTCGGCTATTTAGGTCCTCCGCCACAGCTTGCCAAGTTGTGGCGCTAGGTCTCCCGGAACGATTTGCACTCGGGGCGGCCAATGGGACACCAGCAAGTCGGATTATTTCCATTGCTATCCGATGATTCGGCAGTCGAACTGCCACCGTATCCAGGTTGGCGGTTACGATTCGAGGAATTTCCGATCGCTTAGGAAGTACAATCGTGAGCGGCCCAGGCCAAAACTGCTCCATCATGCGCATTGCTACTGCGGGCACTTCGCGAGCGACCATCGAAAGCTGGCTTTTGTCCGCAATGTGAACGATCAGTGGATTGTCGGAAGGGCGCCCTTTAGCCAAAAAGATTTTCCGAACGGCGTCCTCGTTTAGAGCATCTGCACCCAAACCATAAACTGTTTCAGTCGGAAAGGCTACGACTTCGCCCGCTCGCAGCAACTGTGCAGCGGAATCCAATTCATTTACCGGAAAATATTTGGTTTTCATGTCTCAGCGACCGATAACGCAAATTGTCTAACAGTCAACGCCGAACAAGAGCACTTACGTTTCATCGGGTCGGCAATCAATGACTGACGGTCGGAGTATGGCTAGCCACATCGGTTTGGCTTGCTGTTGATTTTCCAGGAAATCGGTTGGCGAAAAAAAGCCTTTCCCATAGATTTGCTTTTCGAAGGCGTGAATCGTTTGATGCTAAAGAATGCTGTTTTCCGCGGCGGGTTTCTAACACCAGCACGCCGTCAATAACTTGTCGAACGATCCAGTATTTGTCGACTTCGTAGGAGTAGGTTTCGCCCCTCGGCGACGGGGAAATATTTTTTGCTCTTGGGCCTGGGGACAGACTGTGTTTTTCGCGGGTATAGACAACCCAATCGTCTGGACTGTAAGAGCCAATCATTCGGAATATTTCCTCGATCGAATATTCAAAAAACCAATTGACTAAATTGTTCATCCCCAAACAGCTTGGCGGAGCGCAAACGGTGGGTTGACTTGGTTTACCCACCCATCGACTTATTCTTTATTGCAAATCGTCTTGAATCCAGGTCAGCTTTGAGTTCGGTGACGGAATTCAAGGTAATATTAACGATTTTTTTGAATGTTTCGCCGTTTTCGGGTCTTAGAGCAGTGAAGCGACTGGCAGATTCACATGTTGAGTTGCTCGTAATCAAACTGCTCTAGCCAGCTTACGGTTTCGCGGGGAAGGGTCTCACATCAGATGATTGGATGATCGACACGAACTCTCTAGCCCACTGTCCTGATTAGAAACTAGGGTGGTAAACAGCGTGGAACGGCGGACTTCGCTGTGATTTCTCAGTCGGGACGACCGAGCCACTTTCAATGTTTACCCAAAAATGTATCTAGACAGAGCACTAGATGCAGATGCTAAGCAACGACGAAGCAAGTCGCTGAGGACCTTTGGCCTCTTGCGAATTTGCGGTTGTTTTTCGTTGCCGATTCTTTCAGGCTTGAAGGCGAGCCTGCAGCTCCGCTCCTGCCGAAGTATTTCTTGAATCGCCATACCAAGTCTACCCACATGCGACCGTCGATTCCAATTCGCTTCAAGATCGGATCTAGTTCCTGGGGTATGTCAGCTTTCTGAGCAATGCCTCGTTGTCGTCCTGTCCAGTCCAGCAGTGTCAAATAG
>JANLUJ010000934.1:0-3047 GCA_031363425.1 Pirellula sp. | reverse complement strand
GCAGCCAAACGCCGCGCTTAATCGGGTGACCGTCTTTGCCGTCCGAGAGGCCAGTCAAAATTCCAGCATGAGTCAGGACGCCGCCGCGGTGAAGGTCTTCATCGAGTTTCACGGTGTGGAACTTCGGATCCATGATGCCCGGAATGCCGTAGTGCGCCGCCAGGATGTTGTTCACGCAGGTGAAGTCGGAGTCAAGGAATTGAAAAATGCTCATGTCGCCGCGCAACACCGCGCCGAAGAAATGGATCGTCTCCAGTCGCATGGCGGCAGCAAGAGAATCGTCGAAGTCCGGGTAGCTGTCCGTATGCACGACAACGCGCTGCAAGCGATCGAGTTCCAACCATTGATCGGTGAACTGCTCAATGAATGACCAAGCCCGATCATCGCGAATCATCCGGCGAACCTGTGCGGACAGCTCGGCCGGCTCGTGCAATGTCCCCTCATCCGCAAACCGCAGTAGCTCCTCGTCGGGCATCGTGCTCCAGAGGAAGTACGAGAGCCGGGACGCCAGATCATGATCGTTAAGCTTGTCCTTGGCTCCGTGCGTACGGCTGGCCGGAAGACCGAGAAAGCGTGGTGAACTTAGGATGACGCCAAGCGTCTCCCGCAGACTTGTTTCCAACGAATCGGTATTTGAGCGTGAACCCGTCCAATATTCAACGAGCCGATCCAACTCGGACGGGGCCAACGGACCACGATAGGCGCGATTGGCAAAGCGGCGCAGGACTTCGCGGGCATACGATTTCTCGTCCATCCCATGGTTGGGGAACAGGATGTCCGTATGCGATTTCGGCGGCCAGGTTTCGAAAAACGGACTCTCGATCTCAATCCATTCGATTTTTAGCCGCGGTGGCTGTGGCTCGTCGTCGATCGTTTGCGCCGAATTCCACGCAGCCAGGATGGTTGAGTTCCTTTTGTTAAGAGCACTGGAATTCGGAACCGACAGGTTCTCCATGCGAACTCGAATCTCGTATGTGCGGGGTTCGGTATGGTCGATCGCGGTTGGATCGCCGATGGTCTTAAGCTCGACGCCGTGAAAATTCGACGAACCCATCGCGACCGTGAGGATTGGTAAGCGGGTGGAGTCAGCACCAGAGTCTGGCTTGACACGCGCGGCACGGACCTTGATGATGGTTTCGCCCTTGCGGAACGCCTGATGCATGCGGAGGGCGACGCAATGTTCGGGCGGCCTCACAGCCGCCTCTCGAAAACGCACGATCGTTGACGGTGGCAAAACGTTTGGCGGGAACGGGTCGGGTGGCTTGACCGGGCGTTTTCCACCGCCTGGAGGTGATAGGGGTCCCGTCCCGATGTTGGTAATTTCGAACGGTTGACTTGCGTAATCGAACGATTCTCCAGGGCGATTCGTCGGCTTGGGCAATGGCTCGACTCGGAACTCGTGTATTGCGATGCGGTAGCGATGGACCACCGGCGGCGGCCCAGTCAAAAGCGCTTCGGCCAAGGCATCGTCGGCGATCTGAAGGTACGTCTCATATTGCAATGGCGACATCCGCAGCACGTCTCCGTCGTTCCGAAAGCCCTCCTTCGATTTGCCGTCTTCGGGTAGACGGCTACCGAAGTCGATTCTCAGGCCAAGCAGATCCTGCATCGTCCGCTCGTACTCGCGGCGCGTCAGACGTCGGAATATCGGCGCTTGATGGTGAGGCAGTTCAACTTGACGGCTCTCTTGCGTAATCCAGGCAATGATCAACGCACGGTCTTCCTTCTCGAGAGCTGGTTCCGTCGCGGGAGGCATATCGCCGAATTCGAGTCGTTCCAGCACCCCAAGCCATCGCTGGCCATCATTGCCCTTGTCGAAATCGGAATCGAATTCGTCGATCCGCAATTCTCCCTTCGGCTTATTGATACCGTGGCAAGAGTAACAATGCTTCCGAATCAACGACTCGACTCGGGAAAATGGGATCGACTCGTCCCCACAAAGCACCGCCGGCCCGAACCCAGCCAACAGAAAACCGAGCGCGAAAATCCATGCCTGTAAAGTAGGATACACTCGAAGAAGCTCCGGTCCGGGATAGTAAGTTAGGCGGGGCAAAGATTTACCGTAGATTTGGCCTAAGCCAAGCAACCGTCTCCAGTATCATCGGCTATTCCCATTTCCAACGCAAGCGCAGGACAGCCCGCTGTCGAGAACCGCCGCTAACATGCTCCCCTTAGGCGACCGGCAGGTTTAACCCTACCTAGCACGACGCACAAGCTAGTGATTCCAGCTTCCAATTCACTAGCTCGTGCGTCCTACTACTGGTACTTTTCAGTCTGCCGGTCGCCTAAAAAAACATCTATCACGTGGCAACAACCAGCAAATGGCTAGGCTATCGAACCCGAAGTAGATTCGCTTTTTCGAGTGTGCCAACACGCTATCCAGATCAGTATGCCTTGGAACAACAGGCGTAAAAGGTGAACGGTCGGCGATGCCCGGATAATTTCCTGATGCTGGTAAAGGTAGATGTTTGCTGGGAAGACGGCGATCAGCAAGGCAATGATGCCCCAAGCCGCAAATCGTGAGAATCGTGGGATGATCAGACAAATCCCCAACCCAAGTTCGAAGAAGCCGCTCAAATAGACCAACTCCAAGTGAAGTGGCAAATAAGGCGGCATGATTTTGAGAAAGAAATTTGGTCTGGCGAAGTGCATCACGCCTGCAAAAACCAGCAAGACCGCCAAAAGCCATTTTGAAATCGTTTTGATTATAGTCATTCAATCATTTCACTTTAAAAAGTACCTCACGTCTCCAAATAGATAATTGCCGGGCTTTTATCGAAGGATTCTAACCAATGATAAAGCAGGCAGCTGAGGACCGTTGGCCTCTTGCGAATTTGCGATTGTTTTTCGTTGCCGATTCTTTCAGGCTTTGTGGCGAGCCTGCAGCTCCGCTCCTGCCGAAGTACTTCTTGAATCGCCATACCAAGTCTACCCACATGCGACCGTCGATTCCAATTCGCTTCAAGATCGGATCTAGTTCCTGGGGTATGTCAGCTTTCTGAGCAATGCCTCGTTGTCGTCCTGTCCAGTCCAGCAGTGTCAAATAG
>JANLUJ010000905.1:0-1619 GCA_031363425.1 Pirellula sp. | reverse complement strand
CATCGCTGGCCGTCGACTAGGACCACACGGTCTTGGCCATGTTTGCGTCTCAGGTTCGTCGTAAACATTGCAGTTTTGTTATTTGGTATTTCGGTTTTGATCTCTCACATATCGGTTTTGTTATCCATTGCTCCTTTGAATGAGCTTTATAGGCTAATAAAATGCCGAAGAATAAAAAAAGGATGATTTAGAATGTTTTTTATAGAATTGGGTTTCGCTAAGACCTACGATTAGAAAGGTCAAACATCTAGGCCATCGATAAGTAACAACGGCGAAAACCATGTCGACAAATTTTCATTCCAAGTTCACGACGCTACTCCGCGGCCAAAATGGAATTGGCGGCAACGGCCAGTTTGGTGGACCATTTCTTCGAAGAGGGGTAGTTGGTTACCGGCCCATTATCCAGACCATTCCACAGGGTACCTTTATGACCGCGTTGAGCGTCATATCCGGCGACCGACGGTATGTACGAGTCACACCTGCTCCGAACTTCACCGAAATTCAACAAGTCTTTACCTTCAATACGTTTACCGGCGGCACCGATGGCGGCGCTCAAGGCGGTGGCGGACAAGGTGGTGGAGCCCAAGGCGGCGGCGGTGGAGGTGGATTCGGCGGCGGGGGCGCTTTCTAAATCGAACGGCAACCTACTGAGTCTAACCTGTCGTTGCTCTGACGCCAGGATATTCACTGGCCGTCGAGCACGCAGTTACCTCGTGTGGAATGGAAGCTCAAGCGATGGAGCGGAAATTAACGCGTGCTCTATGAGAAGGCGGCTAAAACGCGGGAATAAAACCCACAATGTGGACATCGGAGCCGTTGCTGAAATTAGAGTCAACCAAGCTTCCACTCGGAAGTTAAAACGCCACATTCGCTGTATTTAGACAGATTCGAACCGACAATAGAATTCAACGGTGAATGTATGCTGGGGAAATTTCTTCTACCCGAGGTCCGGGACTTGATTGCCAGTGGTGACGAAGCGACGCTTAGTGAAATTCTAAATCGTTGGTCCCCTGCTGACGTCGTCGAGCTGTTTGATGAACTGTCGGACGACGAAGACCTGGCCGGCATGAAAATGATGACTGGGCCACAGCGGGCCCGAGTCTTCGAGTACCTTGACCGGCGTTCGCAGAAACACTTACTTGCTGCACTGCCGCCGCAATCCGTTCGATCGCTTCTCAACGAAATCGCTGACGATGATCGAACTGCAATACTTGAAGAGCTTTCCGAAACTGATCGTGATCGTCTACTGAATCTGTTGTCGGACGAGCAAAGAAGCATAGCGGAGCTTCTGCTGACCTACCCAGAAAGTAGTGTTGGCAGATTGATGACACCGCATTTTGTGGCGGTCCTCCCCCACTGGACAGTGCAACATGTCTTGGACCACATTCGACAACATGGTCAAGACAGCGAAACCCTCAATGTGGTTTATATTGTTGACCAAGATCACAAACTGATCGACGACCTTCGGATTCGAAAGATACTGCTTGCAAAGCCATCGCAGTATTTATCGGAAATCCTTGACCACAATTTCGTTGCACTCAAGGCCAACGATCCCAAGCGAGAAGCGGTCGAGGTCTTCCGGCAATACGATCGCAGTGCATTGCCGGTAGTCGATGAAC
>JANLUJ010000904.1:0-1807 GCA_031363425.1 Pirellula sp. | reverse complement strand
ACAAATCGGCAGTGCAGCCCGCCCCCGATATCGGCTCGGAGGCGGTCAAGCGCATGGTCAAGGTCATTCTCCCCGCCGAAGGAGGCCGCCTGATGTCATGGAACAAGAATTTAGGGTCGTTTCGTAAAGCTACTTTCAATGTTGGTGCTTTCGAGGCCATACGCATCGAGGGCTGTCCACTTCTTGAATGCGAAGTCCATACGATTGGGGTATTGTCGGCAGAGGAGACCCAGCAGTTTATCGCGAGTGTCGGCAAAAGTATTGGTATAACGTCGCTTGATTTGACGGGGTTGCCAATCGACGGATTGGATTTGTTTCCAATCACTGCTTGCAATACTATTAAGCGACTCCAGATTCCAATCAAGGCGATGATTGGCCCTCCGTTGCAGTCGTTGTCGTCGCTGAATGCACTTGAGGAGTTGGCAATCCAAAGTGCATTTTCTGAATCGGAATTGAGTGTCGCGGAGATACTAGAGATTTGGCCAAAAATAAAACTCGCCGAATTGAAGGTCGAAGACGCGCTGCGAGTTTGGCCAAAACTGAAACGAATCCAAGGGGACGTTGAGCTCTCCGACTCCATTCAACTGGAATCCTTCTTGGATCTAGAAAGTTGCATGGAAGGGGATTGGAGTGCAGTAAAGGTGGTGCGTCTATTGGATCTACCGCTGCTGTCCGATCGGATTCAAGTATCGCGATCCTTGCAGTCTCTTCATATTCAGCGAACTCCAGAGCTACGAGGTCTGTCGACTTTTGCACCATGGCCAGAGGACGCATCGATCGAGGGATTGGGCAAGTTGGAGACATTCTCAGCGGGTGGTCCTCGATTTCAAGACAAGGAGTTTACAGCAATCGAGGCTAGCACAAGTCTCGAAGGGCTAACACTGGCCTATTGCGGTATGACTCCTGAACGATTGAGGGACATTGGCAAATTTACCAAACTAAAGGCGCTTGGTCTGACCGGGACGACAGTAACGGACAATACGTTGCGAAGTTGGACGGAACTGACGGATCTTTCCATATTGATGTTGGACCGAACACAGATCACGGTCGCTTCGGTTCCGTGGATCTGCAAACTGCGATTGCTTGAACACTTAAGCATCAACGCGGATTGTTTCGCTGCTGTGATTAAGGAGCCTGCTGCCTTCCAAAATACGCTCCTATCACTTTCACTCTTCGGCGATGGCTTAGCGATTGGGACGCTAACGACGCTATCGACGTTTCAACAGATCGCGGTCTTGAGGTTGGAAAACACTTTACTTACAAGAGAAATGATGGCACAACTCGCATATTGCATTCCAAAGACAATACAAGTAATCGATCTGTGCCATTGCACGATCGATCCAAACGACCTTGTGGAGTTCATCAGCTCAATTCGAACGGATATTTGGCTAGGGGTCGACGGATTAGAGGTTCCGCCTGATTTGCAAGAGTCGCTGCTCCAAAAATTAAGAGTTATGACCGAGGATTTCAGCGATTTCTTTCGTCCCAACGTAAGCAATTATGTCCAAACCTCGGTCTGGCCACGTACGCGCGAATCCAACAAAACGACAATGGATGCTGAAAGGTCATCGAGGGGGACACAATCACCTGTGTTTGGCAGGATTCGTTGGCCATCGACATTCGTGAAACCAAGTCTGTTCGCGCCAAGTTTGTAGGTCAGATTGCCGAGAACACCCCAACGCTCTTGGAGGCTTTCCCACTTTCGCATCAACGTGGGTAGCCAAAAGCCCGAACGATCCACCGGTCAAGCCGGTTGTACAGCTTTGGTATCTCTGTTTTTGCAGGCCCCCAACGAGCTTGTCTCGTT
>JANLUJ010000884.1:0-14867 GCA_031363425.1 Pirellula sp. | reverse complement strand
GTGCGTTTTAGTCTTTCCTCGAATACTTCCGTCAAATCGCCGGTTTGCGTATCGTCAGCATACCCGCCACTCATGGAATAAATATGTTCGGCGTCAGTTGCAATATTAGCCCAGTGGTCGTCGGTTGCTTCTTTTCCACCCAGTGCCGGGGTAGTCACAATGTTGCTTCGGGCTAGTTCGTAAAATCGGCCGTTGGCACAAATGTATCCCATTAACATCTTAAATCTACTCGGGGGGCTATCGACATCAACGTACCAATTTCGAACGCCACCGTGAATCTCGATGTCCCTGTAGATCACTTCCGAGTTATTGGTTGTGCCGGAGTCGTCCAATTTGAGCAATCTTAAAATCGGCTTAACGGTGTGCCAATTTTCGGCAAGAGCAGCTTTTGCCCTGTCTACCGAATGCCGCATGATGTCCCAGTGGGCATGAATCCAATAGGGATCGCGAACCATCAAAACCAGTCGATCCTTGCCCTTTATGATTGCTGGAATGGGATTTAGCGGAGTTAACGAAGTGATTGGCGCGGGCTGAGCAAGGTCCTTGCGAAGTTCTTTTTCCGCCTGAGCACTTCGGATTTTCGCGACGATTTCTGGATTGGTATTCGACGGCGGAGGAATGGTCTCAACCGGTGCTACAATTTTTGCGTGGGGAGTAACGGAAAGGGACTTTCCATTGTTTGGTGTCAAGGACTTTTGTGGAACCTTAGGGGAGGCCGATTTCGATCCTTCTTCAACATCAGAACGACCTTTGATCTGATTTTTGCCGCTAGATTTCTTTGGAGTTGCAGGTTTTGCAGCTGCTTTTGTTTGAGTCCTTCCTATTTTGGACACAGGGACCTTACTCAATAGTGCCTTTTTGTTTTCAGCTTTGGGGTTGGTCTTTTTTTGGGAATCAGAAACAACCTTGGTAGTTTTCAGATTTTTGCGGGGCGGATTGACCGTTGCGGGCTTTCCAAGCTTTCGCTTGGTAACTTCACTTTTTTTTGCATTACCCGTTGGTTTCGCCTTGGCGACTTTGCCACTGTTTTGGATTTGCTTTTTAACCGCTTTTCGGTTCCCTGAGGGCCCGGCTTTGGTGACATTTAGGCGGGGAGGCTTGGAGGTTTTGCTGCTTTTCGGCAGCGTTTTTGCAGCAGTTTTCTTCTTTTTCGAGGCGTTCAAGAGTAACTCCTAGGGCCAAGGAAAGGTTTACTTCCTTCCATGGCAGATCACGCTATCGTTACAAGGCGCGATGAACTGTTTGGTAGAAGGGGACACAACGGACAAAAATTCGAGCCAATCCCGTAATTTTAGATTTCCAGTATGCTTTGAGCGTATCTTCATTTCTAGTCCGAAGGCTGCGGAATCATGGTCAACTCGAATGTCTTTGGTTCACATTTCAACAAAAACCCTCGTCGAGGCTGAGTTAGAGGCGAATATGGCCAAAACAACGGACAAACAGTTGGAATCCAATTCGGGATCTGAGAATTCTAGCGAAGAGTCGCAACTCAACTCAGCGGATGCAGACAGGATTGAAACACAAGCGAATACGAATGCCGTTTCTCGCACGATTGCCGTAGTGATCTTGATGCTCATTCCTGGTATTGCCGGGAGCTATTTGGACAAATGGCTCGGCACTAGGTTCCTTGTGTTGCTTGGATTTGCGATAGGAATCGGAATCGCAATCTTCGGCTTGCTTTATATCGCCCGGATTGCAGATCTTGCAGCAAAAAAAAGTCGCGAACTTAGAAAGTGCATTGATTCCGCTGTTCGGGAAAAATCCGATAACGGTGGCCATGGTTGATAAAAAAGTAATTGGGCACCCGTGGTACACCATATTCATTGAAGCACTTGCGTATTTGGCGATTGGGTTCGTTAGCTGGTGCACCGTTTGGCTATTGAATCCTAGAGTTGCTTTTTCCGAACAATCGCTGCTTGCTTTGTTGGTTTCGCTTGCCGCCGGTATAGTTCCATCCATTTGGAGAATCGGATCAATGGTCGCAGAGTCAGACATATCGATATTGTTTACCATGGGATTTCGTTTCTCTATGTTGCTTGGAGCGGTTGCGATTTCGACTGCGACAAAATGGCAACACCACAATTCTTTTTGCAACTGTTTGCTGGGCTATTATTTTCCTTTCTTGTTACTACAATCCGCGTTACTAATTCGTAATCAATCGATTCAACATCCTCCCCAGAGTTAGCCTGAGCAATGGCTTCAGATATTCTCCACATTAAAGATGGTTACTTCTTTGAGATACCACGGGTACTCTGGAAGAGCAATCTGAAAAAAGCTACCGATTTTCCAGGATGGTTTGTCCGGCTCGATTCGGATTATCAATCATGGGAGGCAGACACGATTCTGCAAGGGCTATCGGAGATCGGTGTTGACCCATTAACGTTTTCTGGGATTAAAAAGACGTGGCAAGATTGGCAGCATCTAGGTCCTAAGAGCAGCGGATGGCCGCTGGATGCCTATCTAGAAAACCAAGCCGCAAAAACCCTCGCGGAAGCAGGCAAATGGTCTTTAAAAAACGCTCCAAAGGCTAGTGATTCTTACCAAGCGTACTTGGCGGCAAATCCTCGACCGAACATCGACTGGTTCATTCAACTGCAAAGATCGCCAGAGAAAATGGCGAAATGGATCCAGCTCAAATCAAAGATAAACAGTGATTCCTTTCTGCGGTCTTATCATTCGGAGGCACCGAATCGAGAATGGCCCTCAGATAAGATTGCTCAATACAATAAAACGCTTGACGGCAAAATCCTCATACCCCAGCCATTCGGCACACCTCGCAATGCTTACGAGGCGGAGTCCGGGTTCTGTCTTTCAAGGTACATGATTATTGAATTGGTTGTTGCGGTACTTGCGTTGGCGGCATTTGGCTGGTTGGCGAAACGTATCTCCACAGGGCAGTCGCCAACTGGCAAACGCTGGAATGCACTTGAATCTATGGTTCAGTGGGTTCGAAGTGATGTCGCGGTTCCCGCCATGGGCGAACACGACGCTGATAAGTTTATGCCGCTCCTCTGGACCTTTTTCTTTTTCATTCTGGGGTGCAACATGATGGGAATGTTGCCGTGGGTGGGATCTCCAACGGCGGCATTTGGAACTACGCTGGCTTTGGCAGGAATTGTCTTTGTGGTCGGCGTAACGATGGGTGTCAAGACGTTTGGACCAGTTGGTTTTTTGAAGAACATTTGCCCGGAGCTTGGATTGCCATGGTATTTAGCGTTTTGGATTGTTCCCTTGATGTGGGTGATCGAGTTTGCTTCCCTGTTTATTAAGCACATGGTTTTGGCCGTTCGATTGCTGATGAACATGGGCGCAGGGCATTTGGTTTTGCTTGGCATCTTGGGCATTGGAATTAGCGTACCAGCGGCCATGATGAGTACACCGGCTTGGGGTGCGGTAGCTGCCGTTTCGGTCCTTGGGACGACGGTGCTTAGTTTGCTTGAGTTGCTTGTCGCGTTTTTGCAAGCTTACTTGTTCACGTTCCTGGCAGCGATGTTCATCGGTAGTTCGATGCATCACCACTAGGTGATTTGTTGTTGCGAATCCACTGTGTGTTTCGCAAAATTTTTGCTTCCAGGCGTATTTTGTGTCGTTAAGAATAGCTAGGAGATTTTGAAAGTGATTAATTCTGTTCGAGTTGGTTTGTATGCATTGGGTGCTGTTGCGATGATGGCTATGCCAGCTTCTGCACAAGGCGGAGGCTCCATGCCAGGAGCAATTGGTGGTGGTTTGGCTGTAATCGGTGCTGGTATTGGCATCGGATTGCTGGGCAAGGGAGCGGTCGAATCGATTGCTCGTCAACCAGAACAAGCTGGAACGATTCGTATTACGATGATTATTGCTGCCGCTCTTATCGAAGGCGTGGCTTTCTACGCAGTTCTTGTTGGCTCGCAACAGGCTGGCAATTAGGAATACCTATCGGGTGGTCATGATTATGTTCTATGCAATTACGTTGTTTCGATGTTTGGTTTGCATTGTCGTAAGTGTTGCCTTCATTGGCAGCTCCTACGCCAGCAGCGATGATCATGGTCCAGATCCAACGTCTGCACATGCCGGCGAAAACTTGGATTCGTTGATCGATGTTAAAACCGACAAAACGATTTGGTCGGCAGTTGTTTTCTTGCTGCTCTTTGGCGGTCTATACGTGTTGGCTTGGAAACCGATCTCAGAGGGACTTGCGAGGCGCGAACAAATGATTGCGAACCAAATTGCGGATGCAAAACGATCGGCCGATGAAGCCATGTCAAAGCTTAAGGAATACGATGCAAAGCTGCAGACGGCTCACGCACAGTCAGCAGATTTGATTACCCAGGCTCGGAAGGATGCCGAAACAGCGGGGCAGCGAATCGTTGCAGAGGCGCAAGCCGAAGCAAGCCGCCAGCGAGATCGGGCATTGGCCGACATTGAATCCGCCAAGCAAGGTGCGTTGTCGGACATTGCGGGAAAGAGTACGGAGATCGCCTTCTCGCTTGCACGTCGTGTCGTCGGTAGAGAATTGCGAACTGAGGACCACAAGCAATTGATCGCAGATTCGCTCAACAAAATGCCAAGTCAAAACTAGTCCATTAATCGAAGTAGCACGATGTCGGAAAAACAAAAAAGCGATTCGGTCTTCGATGATGAGTCGATGCACGTTGGGCCCATCTATGCGAAAGCATTGTTGGCCGCTGTTGGATCGTCTGGCAACGTGGACGCGATCATGGAACAGTTTCATTCACTTATCCACGATGTCTTTGACAAGCAACCTGTTTTGGAAATGGCTTTAGCCAATCCCAAACTACCTGCGGATGAAAAGATTCGAGTGCTTGATAAAGTGTTCAAGGGCAAGATGGATGAGACGCTATTGACCTTCCTCAGAGTGGTTTCGCGACGAGGTAGATTGAACGCAATTCGCGGAATCTACCGAGCTGCAGCTTCACTTCGAGATGAAGCAATTGGCCGAATTAGGGTGCTTGTCACGACCGCGCAACCACTTGATGCGGCTGCGATCGACGGGCTGAAGGAGAAGCTTCAAAAACTGTTCAAGAAAGATGTTGCAATTACCACAAAAGTAGATGCAACCGTACTTGGGGGATTGATTGTAAGAGTAGGCGATATGGTCTTCGATGGCAGCGTCGATGGACAATTGAAACTACTAAAGAAGGCAACCTTGGCCAAGGCCGAAATAGCAATTCGAGAGAAGCTGAGCAGCTTGGCTTCTTAGAAACAAATTGAAAGAAAAAATTCATAATCGCTCACAAGCGAATAACCAAACCTTTTTGATCCATTGTAAGTCGTTGATCAACAAACCATGAAATTCAATTCGGACGAAATCGCGTCGGTCATCCAGGCCGAAATTCAGCAATACGGTAGCACTATTGACGTGCGAGAGGTGGGCACTGTTCTCGAAGTTGGAGACGGTATCGCTCGCGTTTATGGCCTTTCCAACGTCATGTCGGGGGAAATGGTCGAGTTCCCTAGTGGCGTGACGGGATTGGCTTTCAATTTGGAAGAGAAGAGCGTCGGGGTCATTATTCTAGGTGACTACCTAAGCATCAAAGAAGGGGACGAAGTTCGAGCACTTGGCAAGCTGCTTTCCGTTCCCGCAGGAGATGCGGTGATAGGTCGAGTTCTCGACCCGCTCGGAAATCCGTTGGATGGCAAGGGACCTGTCAACGCAACAATTACACGCCCCGTTGAACTGATCGCAACTGGTGTAGCCGAACGACAGCCAGTACACGAGCCGATGCAAACCGGTATCAAAGCCATTGATGCGATGACGCCGATTGGACGCGGGCAACGCGAGTTGATTATCGGAGACCGAAAGACTGGCAAGACGGCTGTAGCGATCGATGCAATCGTGAACCAAAAAGGCAAAGGCGTAAAATGCTTCTATGTTGCTATCGGTCAAAAGGACTCCTCTGTAGCGTTGGTGATCGATGCTCTAGAAAAGAACGGCGCGATGGAGTTTACAACCGTCATCGTAGCCGGTGCGAGCGCTCCCGCTCCACTCCAATACGTTGCTCCGTACGCCGGAACTGCGATGGCCGAACACTTTATGTACAATGGTGGCCACGCCTTGATCGTTTACGATGACTTGAGCAAGCAAGCTGTCGCTTATCGTCAGTTGAGTCTTTTGATGCGACGTCCACCAGGTCGTGAAGCGTTCCCTGGGGACGTGTTCTACTGCCATAGCCGTTTGCTTGAACGATCGGCAAAACTATCCAAGGCATTGGGTGGCGGTTCTATCACGAGCCTGCCGATCATCGAAACGCTTGAGGGTGAAGTATCCGCTTACATTCCGACGAATGTGATCTCAATCACCGACGGACAGATTTACCTGCAGCCGGACCTATTCTTTGCAGGGATTCGACCTGCAATGAACGTCGGCATCTCTGTTTCACGCGTGGGTGGCAATGCTCAAATCAAAGCCATGAAAAAGGTGGCCGGCGGCCTCCGTTTGGACTTGGCTTCCTTCCGCGAACTGGAGGCGTTCGCTCAGCTAGGTACGGAACTAGATCCGGCAACGCAATCGAAACTGGATCGCGGTTATCGAATGGTCGAGCTACTTAAGCAGGCTCAGTATCAACCGATGGACGTGGCCGAGCAAATCATCAGCATCTACGCTGGCACGCGTGGGCACCTCGACGAAATCGCTGTCGACCGCGTTCGCGAATTTGAGATCGGCTTGTTGAGCTTTGTACGCGATCGAAAGCCGGATTTGTTGATCAAGATCCGCGAAGTTGCCGATTTGACCGCTGACATAGAAGAAGCGATCAAGTCCGCGATCACAACTTTTAAGGCTTCGTTCCGCTAAGCGTTTAGTGAAGGGGTTCGTTAGCAATGGCCAATATTCGTCAGCTGGATAAACGACGTAAGTCGGTTAGGAATGTTCGCAAAATTACGCGGACCATGGAATTGATCGCGACCGCGCGATTCAAGAAAGCGATGGACCGCGCCGCAGCCGCGACAGACTACACCAAACGCATCACGTCGATTGTTCAGGACATTGCCAAGAGTGGGACCGACGTTTCGCATCCGTTGTTAACGGCGCACGATAGCGTCGATGCCATGGATATGCTGGTCTTGACTGGCAATCGCGGCTTGTGCGGTGGATATAACGGTTCGGTTGTACGAGCTGCAACGCTTCGCCGCAGCGAGATCAAGAAAGAAATCGAAGCCGGTCAAATGAGGGTAAGCGGCAAGCGTGGTATTTCTGCACTTCGTTTCGCCGGTGTCCCAATCGAAAAAACGTATACCGAGTTTGATGATCAGCCATCTTTTGCGGCGGTCGCGAAGATTGCAGACGAACTCATCGAGCGATACATCACTGGCAAGATCGACCGAGTTGATGTGGCATACACGAAGTTCTTGACGATCTCAAAACAAACGGTCGTAGTGGAAACATTGTTGCCGTTTGCGAGCCTAGCTCCAACAGCGAACTCGGGAGCAATTGTCGATGAGCCATCAAAATCGACGGGCATCAGAGACGACTATGAGTTTTTGCCCTCGGCTAGCGGCATTTTGGAAGAAGTTGTGCCAGCGAGCTTTCGCGCTCGGTTATTCAAGTGCTTCCTCGATGCTGCGGTAAGCGAGCAAATAGCTCGAATGATCGCGATGAAGAGTGCTACGGAAAACGCAGGCGACATAATCAAGTCCCTGTCGAGAACGTACAACCGGGCACGTCAGAGCAAGATCACTCAAGAGATCATGGAAATTATCGGCGGCGTCGAAGCCCTTGGTTGATAACCGTTTAACCCACAACTCAATTCACTTTTCAACAATCTGGCCCTCCAGCGTTCGAAGTCTAGCAACCTCGAGCGGATAAACATCAATAAGAGAGCAATCACAATGAGCGTCGGTACTGCAAAAAACATTGGGCGAGTTAGTCAAGTTATTGGCTCGACCTTTGACGCAGAGTTTTCAGAAGGCAATTTGCCAGCGATTTACAACGCGGTCAAAATCGAAAGCGAGAAAAAGGGAGTTAAGATCAACCTGACGGCCGAGGTGCAACAGCACCTAGGTGGTGGTCGCGTTCGATGCATCGCTCTTGGTAGCACAGATGGGCTCATGCGTGGCCTCGATTGTATCGACTTGGGCAAGCCGGTAACGGTTCCGGTTGGCATCGGCACATTGGGACGAGTTTTCAATGTCTTGGGAGAGCCAATTGACCAGCGTGGTCCAGTTCAGGCCGATGATTATTGGACAATCCATCGACAAGCTCCTAAAGTTTCAGAACTATCGACTAATACCGAGGTTTTCGAGACGGGTATCAAGGTTATCGACTTGCTTACCCCGTTTGTGCGAGGTGGTAAAGCTGGTTTGTTCGGTGGTGCAGGACTGGGCAAGACGGTTATTCTTCAAGAACTGATCGCGCGTGTCGCGAGCACACACGGTGGATATTCCGTGTTCGCCGGTGTAGGCGAACGAACGCGCGAAGGAACCGACTTGTGGTTGGAAATGCAAGAAACCGAAATTGGTCAAACTGGTCGCAAAGTTATCGAACAAACCTGCATGGTGTTCGGGCAAATGAATGAGCCACCAGGCGCTCGTCTGCGTGTCGCCCTGTCTGCTTTGACCATGGCTGAGTATTTCCGAGATTCGACGGGTAAGGACACCTTGTTGTTTGTGGACAATATCTTCCGATTTTCGCAAGCGGGTTCTGAGGTTTCTGCATTGCTTGGGCGTATGCCTTCCGCCGTGGGTTATCAGCCAACGCTGGCAACCGAGATGGGTGCGTTGCAAGAACGAATCACATCGACGAAGCGCGGTGCTATCACTTCCGTACAAGCTGTTTACGTTCCTGCAGACGATCCGACTGACCCTGCACCAGCCACGGCGTTCGGCCAACTTGATGCGTTCATTTACCTAGAGCGATCCATTTCGGAAAAAGGCATCTATCCCGCAATCGATCCGCTGGCATCCAACTCCCGAATCCTTGACCCGGCCATCGTAGGTGAACGACACTATGCGATTGCACGACGCGTTCAGAAAACGCTGCAACGTTACCGTGAATTACAAGATATTATTGCGATTCTCGGCGTGGATGAATTGAGCGAAATCGATAAGACCGTTGTAAAGAGAGCTCGTCGCATCGAACGATTCTTGTCGCAACCGTTCTTGGTGGCTGAAGTGTTCACGGGCAAAAAGGGTGAGATCACGACTTTGGCGGAGACGATTCGCAGCTTCGAAGAGATCTGCGATGGTAAGTGGGATCATTTGCCGGAAGCGGCCTTCATGTACGTGGGTGGCATCGATCAGGTAGAAGCGCAAGCCAAACGAATGGCCGAGCAAGGTAAGAAGTAAGCATGAGCAACGACAACAAAGTGCATTGCATCGTGGTTACGCCCGAGAAGACCGAGCTAGACACGACCTGTGATTCGATGATCGTTCCAATGTTCGACGGCGAATTGGGAATTCAATTCGGCCGAGCTCCAATGGTTGGACGACTGGGGTTCGGCATGATGAGGATCAAATCAAACAGCGGTGTCACCGAGTGGTTTGTCGATGGCGGATTTGTTCAAGTGACACGAGAAGGGGTTTACGTCTTGACGGATCGTTTGCTCAAGCCAGATCAAATCGATCCCAAGCAAGCGGAATTGGAACTCGACAAAGCCATGACCATGGTCTCGAATTCGCCCGAGTCAGCCGCGTTCAAAGAGCGCTGCCTGACGCAAGCCAGGGCGAAAGTTCGCTTGGCAAAGTAAGATCGTAGCTGGCAATGCCGTTGCTGATCCTGACGCTAGCAGCGTCAGCCACGTTAGCGTCAGCCACGCTAGCAGCGTCAGCCACGGTAGCGTCAGGATCAGCCATGCAACGCATCGATCATGTCTTGCGTGGCACTTTCTACTGCCGATTGCCAACTCTTTTCACTTGCGTATCTGGCGTTTTCGTACGCAAAGATGATGCCGCGGGAGTTGTTAACGATGGCACCCAAACCCCGATCATCCAGACCATGCAAGACGTCCGAAGCGGAGCCCCCTTGAGCGCCGTATCCAGGAATCAAGATCCATGCGTTAGGCATGCGTTTTCGCATGGCTTGCAATTGTTCCGGGTAGGTTGCTCCTACCACAGCACCAACACATCCATAACCGCTTGCTCCTGAGGCCGAATGAAGAGACTGTTGCTGAACGAAGTCGGCCACGAGCTCGAAAATGGTTGTTGAATCCACAGAAAGATCTTGCAAGAAACCGCTACCCGGATTGGAGGTCTTGACCAAGACAAAGATACCAGCCCCGACTGCCTTGCATTGTTCGACGAACGGTTGCAAAGTGTCCGAACCAAGATAGGGGCTTACGGTGAGCGCATCCGTTCCCCAAGCGCTTTGGCCATTGGTACCTAGGTAGGCCTTTGCATAAGCGGTTGCAGTCGAACCGATGTCGTTGCGTTTTGCATCCATGATAACGATAAGACCTTTGCTGGACGCGTAACTGCAAACGCGTCCCAGTGCCATCGCGCCATATGGTCCTAGCTCCTCGAAGAAAGCGCTTTGAGGTTTGACGACCGGAACCAATGCGTAAGTTGCGTCGATTACTTCACAGCAAAAGATTTCGTATGCATTTGCTTGGCTTTCCAAGGAAGCATGGCGGTCAACGCGAATTCCGTCTGGAAGCTGTTCCAAGCGTGGATCAAGTCCCACACAAACAGGATTGCCTTTGAATTGAACCGCATTGGCGAGTCGATCACCGAACGCTAATTGATGCATGCTTGATAATCTATTTCTTTGTGTTGTTCGTGGGCTTTTTGGAAGGTACGTTTTCGGATGGTTTTGGGTTAGGATCCTGGGTGGGTTTTGCGACCAAGAGCCGAACAATCTTTTCCGGGACTTTTTCTGAAAGGTGCTTCGGCTCGTCCTTTTCATCTTGAGCATTGCCCGTCTCTGAATTCCCAAACGGGACCTCGTCCGTCAACGTGAGAACCAGTCGAACCGGCGTGTTCTTTGGAGGGATGTGATCTGTATAGGCCTCGAACATGAGGTTGCTATTGGATTGATCGCTTTTGACCGCAACATCCATTGTCGAAGTCGTGAAGTTGGATACCGATATTAGCTCGCCGCTGTCCCCCAAATAGTGTTCTTTGCCTTCGTCGTCCTTGTAGATCTTGCTTCCAGCGAAGACCCAATCCCAAACCATTGGTCTCTTAGTTCCAGATGTTCGAATCCAGTTTTGGGCCAGTGTTCCCTTGGTTTTTCCTTCGTTATCAAGCCAAAGAACGTACACGCGGACCGTTGTACCGTGTGCCGGTCTGAAGGGATCAAAAGTTGCAGTGCTCCCTGGACGAGCGTTAACTGCAAGAAGTCCTGCGTGAACCAATTGAGCTCGAGCGAATACCGCCACGATGGATTCGTGCTCTTTGGTTCCAACTGGACAAGCGAATAGTTCTAGTGGAACTTGGCGCTGTGCTACATAACCGTCAACAATCACGAATTGTTCGTCTCGGTTGATCCATATGCGGTTTTCGCGATGAAGCGGTTTGCAGTCTTTCGGATCTTCGAAGCGATCCACTACCCGTTTTTGTAGTTCTGTCGAACTCTTCCATTCATCATCAGCCGAGCTCCTTGCGACATTGACACTACAAATCGCAAACACGCAGCAAATCGATACACAGAGCCTTTGTGTCAAACCACATTTTGGTCTTGCCATGATACTTCGTTCCCTTTGTTTCCAACCACTTCCGAAGCATTTTCCCGAAGGACTCAGTGAGTAAAAGTCCATACGTAAAATCTGAATTTTTTTTATTCCAAAACTGTTCCAAAGAAACATGCCTTGAACGCTTGCATCTTGAAATTCTGGAACAACAATTGGCGTTCAATGCTGGAGAGCGTTTTGCGTAAGCATCGTTGCTTTCCTCAAAAACATCTTATCATTATTCGCTAACGTCGACGAGTCACCTATGGACTGGGTAAAGCCCAAGCATCGCGCCAAGCAAATGAAGCCCTCTGAAGCGTCGGAGGTGGAAGTTTCTGCGAGTGCATGGCTCAAGCAGTTGTGCAAGGAAAACGTAGCAATTCTGCAATCGTCGTTGCCGATTCGAGAATCTCAAACGCGAATCAAGCCGTCTAAAGTCGGAGTTGCCGAATACCTCCGTGCCATGATGTGGGGGACCGGGGTTTGGGAAGTTGAAAATGGGAGTCATCAGGAATTTCTCAACGACCTAGTGGAACTGTTTGGCGGCTCAGCTTCGTTCGCGAAAAAGGGGACGAAAAACAAGAGAAACAACAAGGCGAAACCCATCAATGTCACCGAGCGAGAAGCAGATGCCTTGCAGGTTGCAAGCGCGACAAAAATAGGCAAGTGGATTACTCAACAACTTCCGAAGGCGAGCTACGATCCCTATGTTGCCTTGGCTTGCGCAGGTTGGATCCATGCCCTGCCCGAAGTTGGCCGAAATATCTCTCCAGGTCTTTGGCTGGATGTGCTTCAATGCGCATTGACACAAGTTGATCGAGCATGGGAAAGTGGACCTGTCGATGGATTGTTTCCGTGGCTGGTTTGGTCGTGCGAAGTTCCGCTTGCGCTCGCAAAGCAACTTTCTCATTTAGGCGGAAAAGACCGAATCGTCAGCGAAACTCTGAATCGAATCGCGTTGCTTTTAGAACAATCATCTGATAATCCGCAGAGCTTTCTTGTGCGTGGTGGCCAAGATCTCAGGGCGCTGCTTTCGTGCATGATGCGATGTCGTTGGTCTGCCGATGCAGTTGGAGCTCGGAAGTGGTATCCACCTCAGCGTAAAGCTCTTTCTAAACTTGCAATAGCGAGTCTGGCTCTAAGCGATGCCGAGGGCCGGCAATTGCTTTTCGACAGAGACGACACTTCGCTCGACGCAGAGTTTTGGGTCATGCTGAACCAACTTGCAGGCAGAAATAAGAAACTGCAACTCGCGACCGCCTGTGCGCTTCCAGACAACATTGGCAAAGCGATCGGTGAGAAGCCATCTAAGCTCCGCAAAGTCGTGACAACCGATGTGTCGCTGCCCAGTCCAAGTCATTACTGGGAAAAGAACTCGGTCGCAACGATGCGCCGTTCTTGGCGGGAACGGGGGTGCCGAGTGGCTATCGACTTCTCCTCCGATGTTATATGGCTCGATGTGGTTGGTGACGATGGTCAACGGATCATGAGTGGCGATTGGGATGTTGAGATTTTTCGAAATCAGATGCCAATACAAACAGATGTGTCGTGGCAAGAAGTCTGCTGGTTTACAGACGATGATGTGGACTATCTCGAACTGGAATGCGAAGTCGAAAATGTATGCAAAATCCAGCGACAAGTAATGCTAATGCGAGAAGAAGGAGTTGTTTATTTCGCCGATGCGTTGATTGCACAATCTCCCGAGCAGTGGTCCGTAAAGTCCACTTGGACTTTGCCAGATGACATCGAACTTCGTTCTGAACCGAAAACGACAGAAGGCAAATTGGTGCGTGTAGGCATCGAAGACCGAACCGCCGCTTTATTGTTGCCAGTAGCCATGCCGGAATGGAGACGTTCACCCAGCCACAGTAGGATGGAATACAACGGCCCTATACTTTCTCTGCGATGCGACACATCCGCAAAGAATTTGTACAGCCCATTGGTGATGTCGCTTCGCGGGATCGATTCAACTCCGGCATACACCTGGAGGCAACTGACCATTGCGGAGGAACTGCTAAACCAGCCACGGGAAATTGCCGAGGCCTATCGCGTGCAAGTAAATCGAGATCAATGGGTCTTCTATCGATCGCTAACGCCTTGTGCACGGCGCACGGTCATGGGTTTGCACCTCAACACTGAGTTCTACGCAGGTCGTTTCTCTCGCGACGACGGTCTCTTTGAGCCCATCGTGGAAGTCAATCCAGAATAAGAACTCGATAAACGCGAAACTGCGCTAGCATCTCGGAGAGCCGCTGCTATTTGATTCATCAGTTGTCACCAAACGTAAGGTACGCGGCAAGTCCCACTTGAAAACTTGAGACGCCGACTGCAACGGGATGTCCAATGCGCGATCGACGTAAAAGGAGGGTCAAAATTGTTGCCAAAACCACGAGGGTGCCAATCGACTTCAACGTGATAAACAGAGTCAAGTTCGGCATTCTGCCGTCGGCTATGTGGTCCAGGTTCATAAGCCAACGCCCGACTGGATTCGCTTCCATTTGCTTCAGTGATCGCCAATACTGGATCGTCAAAATCATGTCATAGATTGCAACCGCAGCGACAATGCTCAGATAGGCTGCGACGGAAAAATACGATATTGGCCATCTCTGCGAAACAGCTTGAAACGAGTGTCGTATACCCAAATCCTTCGATTTCGGTTGATTCGCTTGATTTCGAACTCCAAAGGCAAAATACGTTAGTCTTATCGCTTCCATTTTGACTTCTTCCTGCGGGCTTCAAACGAATGAATCCGGCGCAATTGTTTGTTCCGAATCGGAAAGCGTTACCTACGCTTTCCTAGGAACCCGACATAGCTTCAATCGTGCCAATTGAGGGTTGTCTCGAAGTTATTTTCGCAAGGACAATGGAACGGACCTTAGAACCAAATCATGGGTGCCTTCCCTGCCAGGACTGTTTTTGGCGAAAACTAGTTGCTCAATTGGGTTGCAGTCACGTCCAGGACAAAGGAACGATGCGTCGGTCATGTGCAAGGCTCGGTGAGAATAAGTGAAGATTACTGCACTTCACGGCGAACAATCGCACCATTGTCTTTTGATCGTTTTCAGGGCATCCTCATAACACACAAATTGCATTTTCAATTCTGCATTTACTCAATTCTTTGTAGGGTTGCCTCGTCGTCATTAGGCGTCTGTTTAGGACTTGTTCGCCCCAATGCGGAAAATATGAAATCTTGAATTTCTTCTTCAATTGCCTGGAAGTTGTGCGTATCAGCCGGTTGCAACTTGGGTTTCGGCCGATTAAGTT